>NZ_JBEZYF010000063.1:0-53255 GCF_040638415.1 Kribbella sp. NPDC026596
TGCCTGTGAAGGGGATTGGTCGTGGTCATGGGGCCTCCCGGCCTGGACTGAGGAGCGGAGGGAGCGAAGCGACTGGAGTGACGAGGGAAGGCCGGGAGTCAAGGCCCCATGACCCTGCCGGCGCCGGAGGCCCGGCCAAAAGCACCGTCGTGCTGGTTCCTGGACTCGGTGAGGAAGGGTGAGAGGACGCGACCTAGCTGATCGGCCACCGCCGCCGGGGGAGGGCCGGGCGTGACGATGTGGCTGATGACGACGCGCAAGGCGACGTCCACGCAGCTGGTCGCGTCCTCCGCGGGGACCTCCGGCCAGTGCTCCCTGACATGAGCATCCAGCCGGAGGTGGGCCAGTTCCAGCACTTGCTGCCCCCGTGTGGTCAGCACCTGACTGGCCTGGTCCGATCCCGGCTGGCTCAACGCCGCCCGCACCAGCGGGTTGTCGCCGGCCAGGGTGAGCGCCCGCTCGACCGCGGCCCGCAGGCCGTCGATCGGGTCGGACTGCTCGGCCAGCGCGGCGTTGACGTCCAGCAGGAACCGTTCGGTCTCGCGTGCCGCGACAGCCTCCAGCACGCCCCACTTGTCGCCGAACTCGTTGTAGACGGTCTGCCGTGACACACCGGTCCGGCGGCCCACCTCGGCCATCCGGAGTCCGTCGTACCCGCCGGCGACGATCGCGTCGTACGCGGCGTCCAGCAGCTCGTCCCGCAGGCGGCGCTTGGTCCGGTCGGCGAACGAGTCCATGCAGACGAGGGTTTACATTTTCCCTTCAGATGTCAAGTGCTCGGACAGAGTCGCTTCAGTTGTCAAGTGCGGAGAAGTGCGCCGCGTCGCCGGTCCGCGGCGTACTGCGGACGCCGTCGATGCTGACCGGGACGTGGCCGGCCAGGGTGATCCGGTGCAGGCGGCGCGGCTGGTCGTCGTAGTCCGCGACGCCGTAGTGCTGGGTCGCCCGGTTGTCCCAGACCGCCAGGTCGCCCGGCTGCCACTGCCAGCGGACCGTGTTGTCGAGATCCGTGACGCGTTTCTGCAGCAGCTCGAACAAGGCGGTCGTCTCGGCGGACGTGAAGCCGACGAACCGCCGGACGAAATGACCTAGCACCAGCGCCCGCTCGCCGGTCTCCGGATGCACGCGGACGACCGGGTGCTCGGTCTCGAACAGCTTCGACACGAACTGCTTGCGATGCTCCTCGATCTTCACGTCCACCCCGCCGATCCGGACCTCGTCCGCCGCGCCGGCGTAGTCGTACACGTTGCTGTGCACCGCCCACAGCCGGTCGACCAGCGCCTGCAGGGCAGCCGGCAGATTCGCGTACGCCGCGACCGTGTTGGCCCACGTGGTCGCGCCGCCGTACGTCGGCAGCGTGACGGCCCGGAGGATGCTGATCGCCGGGATCCGGTCGACGAAGGTGACGTCGGTGTGCCAGCTGTTCGCCTTGCCGTAGTCGGAGTCGATCGGCAGCACGTTCGTGGCGCCCTCGACGCTCTTCGAGGTCGGGTGCGCGAGGGTCGGCGTACCGAGCTGCTGGGCGAACGCGAGCTGGCCGGCGTCGTCCAGGTGGTGCTGCCCGCGGAAGAAGATCACCTTGTGGGTGAGCAGGGCCTGCCGGATCGCGGCGACGGTCTGCAGGCTCAGATCCTCGCCGAGCGTGACGTTGCCGATGACGGCGCCGATCGCGCCGCCGGCCTTGGTGACGGTGATCTCCGGTGCTTCCAGCTGGGTGGTCATGGTGGGCTCCCTCTGGGTCACTACCCCGCGCCCCGAGCGAAGCGAGGGGGTTGTTGGTCAATTTCTATAATCCAACTGTTTTACTAGACATTGAGTTCGTTTCGGGATGCGAGACCGACGGGGCGGGCGGACGACGTAGGGTTGGGGACGTGTCAACCGCCGCGATCCAGCCCACCCCCGCCACCGCCGATGTGCCGGAACTGGTGGTCGGTTTCGACCTCGACATGACGCTGATCGACTCCCGGCCGGGGATCCAGGCCGTCTGGGACCTGCTCGCCGCGGAGACCGGCGTAACGATCGACACCGATCTGGTGGTGAGCCGCCTCGGGCCGCCGCTGACCTGGGAGATGGCCAACTGGTTCCCGCCGGAGCAGGTCGACGCGATGGTCTCGCGGTACCGCGAGCACTATCCGGCGCACGCGATCACCGGCAGCCTGCCGCTGCAGGGGGTGGCAGAGTCGCTGGCCGCGATCCGGGCGCTGCGCGGACGGACGATGGTCGTGTCGGCGAAGTACACCCCGTCGGTGCGACTGCACCTCGAACACCTCGGCCTGGACGTCGACGAGCCGGTCGGTGACCTGCACGGAGCCGAGAAGGGTACGGCGCTCCGCGAGCACCAGGCCACGATCTACGTCGGCGATCACACCGCCGACATCGACGGCGCGCACGCGGCCGGTGCGGTGGCCGTGTCGGTCGCGACCGGCCCGTTCACCGCCGACGAGTTGCGTGCGTACGGCGCCGACGTCGTACTGAACGACTTGACCGAGTTCCCCGCGTGGCTCGATGCGTACGTGCTCGAGCAGCGGCTGGAAGCGTTGATGCGGCGGTTGTCGAGCTACGACAAGATGGTCGTCGCCTTCAGCGGTGGCGCCGACTCCGCGTTCCTGCTCGCGGCCGCGGCACGGGCGATCGGTCCGGCCAACGTGGTCGCGGCGACCGCGGTCTCGCCTTCGTTGCCGGTGGCGGAGCTGGAGCCGGCCGCACGATTCGCGGACGGTCTCGGCGTACGGCATGTCACCCCGCACACGCACGAGATGGACCGCGAGGGGTACCAGGCCAACGCGGGCGACCGGTGTTACTTTTGCAAGGCCGAGCTGGTCGAGACGCTGCAGCCGATCGCGGACGAGTTCGACATCACCGCGATCGCTACCGGGACCAACGCCGACGACGCGATCGCCGGGTTCCGGCCGGGGATCCGGGCCGCGTTCGAGCGGGGTGCACTCACGCCGCTGAAGGATGCGCGACTGACCAAGGCGCAGATCCGCGCGGCGTCCCGCAGTTGGGGACTGGAGACCTCGGACAAGCCGGCCGCCGCGTGCCTGTCCAGCCGGATCGCGTACGGCATCCGGATCACGCCGAACCTGCTGGCCCGGGTCGACCGCGCCGAACAGGCGGTCCGCTCACGGCTCGCGGCGTACGGCGTCCAGAACGTCCGCGTCCGTGATGTCGGCGAGACGGCGAGCATCGAGATCGACAAGCACTTGCTGGATCAGGTCGACCAGCAAGCACTTGTTGATGCGGTCATGGCCGAAGGTTTCCCGGCCGCCAAGCTCGACCCGCGCGGCTTCCGGTCCGGCTCGATGAACGAACGATTGAAGGAGCCGGACAAGTACCGATGAGGTATCGGGCGAATCGGATGCGGTTCAGGTAATTTCCCGGAGGCGCCGCGGCGCTGGTTCACGTACGCTGGGTTCCCGGTCGGGCCGCCTGCCCGATCTTGTTCCGACGATTGACGCGAAGAGGTTCCCGTGCCCGTTGGCAAGGTGAAGTGGTACGACTCCGACAAGGGGTTCGGCTTCCTCAGCAAGGAGGAAGGCGGGGACGTTTACGTCCGCGCCGAGGCGCTGCCCGCGGGAGTGACCAACCTCAAGCCGGGCCAGAAGGTCGAGTTCGGTGTCGTCGAGGGACGCAAGGGTGAGCAGGCCCTGCAGGTCCGGCTGATCGACCCGCCGCCGTCGGTGGCCAAGGCGATGCGGCCGAAGCCGGAGGAGATGCAGCTCGTCATCGAGGACCTGATCAAGCTGCTCGACAACCTCGGCGAGGGCTACCGCCGCGGCCGCCAGCCCGACGGCAAGGCCGCCCGCCAGGTCGCCACCGTCCTGCGCGGAGTAGCCGACAAGCTAGACATCTGACGTCCCGCGACGGTCGATCAGGGACTGGATGCCGTCCAGGACTGTGGTCAGGCCGAAGGTGAACTCAGCCGCGTCGAAGTCGCCGGCGTAGCCCTCGGGCGGTGGTTGCTCGAGGGTGGCCGCGATCCCCGGGAAGCGGTCCGGGGTGGCGAGCATGGTGAGCCGCTCGGTGTAGAGCCGGTCGGCCTCGCGGGCCGCGTCCGGCTCGGAGTCCATGTGTGCGGTGAGCTGCGCCGTGCCGCGGACGTAGATGTTCACCAGGAGCATCGACGACAACCGGTCCTGCGGCGACAGCGGCGTACCGTCGAACGCGTGCAGCGCCGACTCCATCCAGGTCAGCTGGTTCGGTGACAGCGGTGGTTCGAACACCGGGATCTGCAGGATCCACGGATGCTGCCGCAACCCGTCGCGGAACGCCTCGGCCCACGCGGTGATCCGGTCCCGCCAGCCGGAATGCGCGTCCAGGTCCGGGGGCGCGCCGAACGCGTGGTCGAGCATCACGACGTACAGGTCGTCCTTGGCGTCGACGTACCGGTAGAGCGACATCGTGGTGAAGCCGAGTTCGGCCGCCACCTTGCTCATCGAGACCGCGGCCAGCCCGCCCGCGTCGGCCAGCTTGATCGCCGCCCGCCCGATATCACTGATATGAAACGCCGGCTTAGGCCCCGGCCGCTGCCGCCCCTCGATCCCCCACAACAGTTGCAACACCCGCGGCAGTTCCTCCTGGTCGCCCACCCTGCCAGCCCCTTCCTGCATCGGCCCCACCCCTCCGCCGAGCGGAGTGAGGCTTCTTTTGCTTTTGACTGTTTACATCATAGACAGATACCGCTTATGGTCTGTGTATGGCGCACACAGTGTGCGGCGTAGACAGATAATCCGGAGGGGTGTCATGGGTACGACGGAACGAGCGGGACGCAAGGAGTGGATCGCGCTCGGCGTGCTCGCACTGCCGCTGCTGCTGGTCTCGATGGACGTCTCGGTGCTGTATTTCGCGGTCCCGTTCATCAGCGCGGACCTGGGCGTGTCGGCCACCGAGCAGCTGTGGATCTTCGACATCTACGGCTTCGTGCTGGCCGGCCTGCTGATCACGATGGGCTCGCTCGGTGACCGGATCGGGCGGCGCCGGCTGCTGGTCCTCGGCGCGGTCGGGTTCGGGCTGGCGTCGGTCGCGGCGGCATACGCACAGAGCCCGGAGCAACTCATCGCGGCCCGCGCGGTGCTCGGCATCGGCGGCGCGACCCTGATGCCGTCGACGCTGGCGCTGATCCGGAACATGTTCCACGATCCGGCGCAGCGGTCGAAGGCGATCGCGTTCTGGAGCGCGGTGATGATGGGCGGGATCACACTCGGCCCGGTGCTCGGCGGGTTCCTGCTGGAGCACTTCTGGTGGGGTTCGGTGTTCCTGATCAACACCCCGGCGATGGTGCTGCTGCTGATCCTGGCGCCTTTGCTGCTGCCGGAGTTCAAGACCCCTCGGGCTGGGCGTTTCGACCTGATCGGGTCGGTGTTGTCGCTGGCCGCCGTACTGCCGGTGATCTGGGGGATCAAGGAGCTCGCGGCGCACGGCGCGTCCGCGTTGCCGGTGGTCGCGATCGTGGCCGGCGTGGTCTTCGGGGTGCTGTTCGTCCAGCGGCAGCGGACCGCGGCGTACCCGATGCTCGAGCTGTCGATGTTCCGCAACCGCGCGTTCAGCGGTTCGCTCGCGGCCAACACCGTCGGCACGCTGGCGCTGGTCGGTAACGCGGTCTTCCTGACCCAGTACCTGCAGTTGGTGCACGGGCTGAGCCCGTTCAAGGCGGCGCTCTGGTCACTCGCGCCGTCCGTGCTCGTCGGCGGTGCCGCTCCGCTCGCGACGGTACTCGCGGGGAAGATGGACCGCGCGTATGTGATCGGTGGCGCGTTCATCCTGGCCGCTTCCGGGTACGGCGTACTGACTCAGGTGCACGCGGACTCGTCGCTGGCGGTGCCGCTGACCGGTGCCGGTCTGCTCGCGGCCGGGCTCGTGATGGTGATGTCCCTGGTCACCGAGGCGGTCGTCGGATCGGTCGCTCCCGAACGCGCCGGCTCGGCCTCCGCGGTGATGGAAACCTGCGCGGAGTTCGGCGGCGCCCTGGGGATCGCCGTCCTGGGCTCCATCGGTACGGCGGCCTACCGCGCCGACCTCCCGTCCGACCTTCCCGCCGACGTCGCGGCCCCGGTCCGCGAAGGCCTTCCCGCCGCCACCGCCGCAGCCGCCCACCTCCCCTCCCAGGTGGCCGACACCGTCCTCACCACCGCCCGCCACGCCTTCACCCACAGCATGAACGTGGTCGCCGTAGTCGGCTGCCTACTCCTCCTCACCACCGCAGTAGCAGCCACCCTCACCCTTCGCGGCACCACCCCACCCCACCCCACCTCCACCGACGACCCCACCTCCACGGACGACCCGACCTCCGCGGACGACCCGACCTCCGCGGACGACCCGACTTCCTCGGGCGCCCCCACCTCCTCGGGAACCTCCACCGCCACCGATCAGCTCCAACTGACCACCTGACCGCTCACCGGGACCTAGGACAACAACTGGGGCCTTCAGACATGACACAACCTGTCTGAAGGCCCCAGAAGCTGTCCCACCCCGCAAGATGTGGAGGAGTTCGGGTGGATGGTTGTGGTCAGCGCGGCGGCCGGCGGGTGTCCCCACCCGGGCGCCGGCGGAACAGTCCGCGGTCGCGGCCGCGCTCGACAGTCGGCTCTTCGGCCCACGACTTGCGGTCCTCGAGCGTGTCGTCGGCGTCATCGTCCGGCTGACCACTCCACCACCGCCCAACCGGCTGATCCGGTCGCGCAGACCCCCCACCCCGCCGCGGCTCCTGCGAAGCCGATCCATCCGGCCGCCCACCGGATGCCCCGCCACCGCCACCCCGCCGCGGCTCCTGCGTGGCCGAGCCATCCGAGCGCGCACCAGCTGGCCCATCACCCCGCCGCGGCTCCTGCGAGGCCGATCCGCCCTGCCGCGGTTCGTGTGAACCCGAACCACCCGACCGCGGGTTCTGTGGAGCCGCGCCGTTCGGGCGCGGGTTGTGCTCGTCTGCCTTCCACTCGACGGTGGGTTCGTCGTGGGTGCTGGAGCGTTGGGAGCGGTTGGCGCGTTGTTCGGCGACGCTGGTGGTGAGGATGGTTCGCGTCGTGCTCTCGGAGCGGGGAGCCTCGGCGTCGTGCGGGTGGTGGGATCCGCCGGCGCGCGGGCCGCCGACGCCGCCTGGTTTGAGGGGGCCGGCGGCCGGCTGAGTTGTCGGGCGCATCCGGATCACGAAGAAGACGACCAGGAGCAGCACGCCGGCGAGGAAGCCGAAGCCCAGGCGGGGGATGAGGGGCAGGACGATCCCGCAGCCGCCGCCGATCACCCACGCCAGTTGGAGCACCGTCTCCGAGCGCGCGAAGACCGACGTACGCACGGACTCCGGAACGTCGCGCTGGATCATCGCGTCCAGCGACAGCTTGCCGAGCGAGCTGCAGAGGCCGGCGACCAGGCCGAGCGCGATCAGCACCGGGAAGCCGTAGAGCACCGCCACCCCGACCGCGACCGCCGCGTCCGCGAACAGCACGACCAGGACGACCGTCTCGGGTTTTCGGGCCTTGAGCAAGGATCCGACCAAGGTGCCGAGGCTGTTGCCGATGCCGGCCGCCGCGATCACCGCGGCGACGGCGATCGCGCCGTCGACTCCGCTGATCGGTTTGTCCCGGAGCAGGAAGGCCAAGTACATGGTCAGGAAGCCGGACACGAACCGCAGGCCGATGTTGCACCGGATCCCGCGCGCCACCGCCGCCGTGATCGCGCGCCGCCTCGCGTCGCGCCCCGCCGTACCCGTCACCTCTTCGCCGGCCGGAGAGTCGACCGCGCTCGGCAGCCGGATCGCGAGGATCAGGCCGATCGTGTAGACCAGCGCGGCCCAGCGCAACGACCACTCCGGACCGATCGCGGCGAACGCGCCTGCGAGCCCGGCGCCGATCGTCGCACCGGCGACACCGGCCAGCGAGATCCGGGAGTTGGCCGTGACGAGGGTGATCTCTTTGGGCAGCAGCCGTGGAACGGCGGAGGCGCGGGTGACGCCGTACGCCTTGGAAGCGACCAGGCAGCCGAGGGCGGCCGGGTACAGCCAGGCCGAGTTGTGGGTGGAGATGGAAGCGGCCAGGCTCCAGACCAGGAACCCGCGCAGCCCGAGCGTCGCGCCGATCGCCCAGCGGCGACCGTGCCGGAACCGGTCCAGGATCGGGCCGATCAGCGGCGCCATCAACGCGAACGGCGCCATCGTCAGCAGCAAGAACAACGCAACCCGGTCGCGAGCCTGGTCGCTCGGCACCGTGAAGAAGACCGTCCCGGCCAGCGAGACGGCGAAGGCGGTGTCACCTGCGGCGTTCACCGCGCCCAGCTCGATCAGCCGGGACAGGCCCGACTCCCGGGCGCCTTGCGCACCCGTCAGGCCGCGGATCCGCCGCCCGGTCGCCTTGCCGACCTTGCCACCGACCTCGGCCGTCTTCTTCGAGGCCGACGCGAAACCAGTGGCACCGACCTTCGACGCGTGCCCGACCTTCTTACTCGCACTCCCGAGCTTGTCCCGCGCCCCGGCGATGCGCTCGCCGGGGGACTTCCCGTCGGCCCCCGTGCTGCCGGTGCGCTCTGCACCGCCTCCCGCGCCACCGCGCGACTGGTCGCCGGCGGACTTGCCGCCGGGCGTCGCCTTCGGGTCGGCGGGATCCGGGGAGTGCATGGAACCATCCTGCCTCGTACCGGGGACAGACCGCAGTCACCGCGCGTACAGGCTGTGGATTGTGGACCGCCGACGGCGGTTCGAACCATTGGGTGGGGCGTGCGAGAATGGGCGATTGTGACCCCCGTCAGAACTCCGGAACTCGTGCGTGCCAAGGCCGACGCCGTCTGTGTCGCGGCCGTCGAACCGGCCCGTGAGGCCGCGATCGCCGAGGCCGGCGCCGCGCACATCGGGGAGCACCTCGGTCACCTGGTCGAGGGCGAGCGCCTCGTCACCCACTACTTCGCCTCCACCCACCCCGGGTACCGCGGCTGGCGCTGGGCGGTCACGCTGACCCGCGCCTCCCGGGCGAAGACGGTCACCGTCAACGAGGTCGTCATGCTGCCTGGCGACGAGGCGATCGTCGCACCGGAGTGGGTGCCGTGGTCGGACCGGGTCCAGCCCGGCGACCTGCGCCCCGGTGACCTGTTCCCGACGCATCCGGACGACCCGCGCCTCGAGCCCGGCTTCACCGACACGGGCGCTCCCGAGGACGTCCTGACCGTCGTCGAGGAGCTCGGACTCGGCCGCGAGCGCGTGCTTTCGCCGTACGGGCGGGAGGACGCGGCCGAACGCTGGTACGGCGGGGACTTTGGGCCGACGTCCGCGATCGCGCAGGCCGTTCCGTACAAGTGCCACTCGTGCGGGTATTGGATCCGCTTGGCCGACAGCCTCGGGCAGGCGTTCGGCGCGTGCACCAACGAGATGGCACCGGGTGAGGGTCGCGTCGTCGCGTACGACTACGGCTGCGGCGCACACTCCGACGCCGTCATCGACCTCCCCGACCAGCCCTCCGCCGAACACGCCTTCGACACCACCGGCTACGACACCCTCGAGCTGGCCCAAGCGGCCAAGTCCGACGCCCTCGAAGCCGAAGCCGTCGAACCCGAGGTAGACGTAACCAAGGCAGCCGCCGAAGAAATCGCCCAGGCCCCGGAGACCCCCCAACCCGCCGAGCCCACCGAAGCTCCCGCCGACCCCGAGCCAAACGAGGCCTAAACAACACCGCCTCGACCTGCGAAGGGTCTCTTGGCTGCCACACGGGCTGAGATGTCGGCCAGTCGTGGATTTCGGCTGCTTCTCGGGAGATCTACGACGCCTTTTTCACGACTCGGTGAATGGGTCGGGGTGGAACTCACGCCAGTACTAACCGCCGATCACATCCGCCCGTGACATCAGTTCGCGGCTCCGCCGGAGGCGGCGAGAGTCAGCCGCCGCCGAAGGCGGTGTCCGGGTTAGTCTTCGGTTTCGGGGCGGTGGCCTGCTTTGATGGCGTTCCAGCGGCGTACGCAGTACCAGAGGCCGATGAGGCCCAGGCCGAAGCCGGCGACGGTGACCCAGAGCCACCATTCGAGGCCGTCTTTCTTGAGCTCGTCGCGGAAGATCAGGACGACGACGAAGGCGATCGCCCAGCCGATGATGCCGACGATCACGCTGGGGATGCCGGACAGGTCGAGTGGCTTCACCTCGGCGTGGACCAGTTCGCCGCGGGCGAGCTGACTCGTCGGGTCGTTGCGCTTCTTGGGCGCCGCCTGCTCCTCCGTCACGCCCCCAACCTTAGCCTGCGCGCAGATAACAGCTTGTCGTCAGTGCTCGCAACCTGTCGGTGGGAACTGGCACGATGCGCTCATGAGCTCGCCCCAGGCCGCGACGGCCCGCTCCGGATCAGGTTTTCTCGAGTCTTTCTTCAAGATCAGTGAACGTGGATCCACCGTCAGCCGGGAGATCCGCGGCGGGCTGGTGACGTTCTTCACGATGGCCTACATCGTCGTGCTGAACCCGCTGATCATCGGCACCGTCAAGGACGGCACCGGCCAGTTCGTCGGTGGCGGCACCGACCCGGCCGCGTCGATCGCGAAGATCGCCGTCGCGACCGCGCTGGTGGCCGGCGTGGTCACGATCCTGATGGGCGTCGTGGCGAACTTCCCGCTCGCGCTGGCGACCGGCCTCGGCCTGAACGCGTTCATCGCGTTCTCGGTGGCGACCAAGATGACCTGGGCCGACGCGATGGGCCTAGTGGTGCTGGAGGGCCTGATCATCCTCGTCCTGGTGCTGACCGGGTTCCGCAAAGCGGTGTTCGAGGCGGTGCCGCTGCAGCTGAAGATCGCGATCAGCGTCGGCATCGGCCTGTTCATCGCGTTCATCGGTCTGGTCGACGCGGGCTTCGTCCGGCGTCCCGCCGCGGCCGGCGGTCCACCGGTCGAACTGGGTGTCGGCGGCAACCTTCGCGGCTGGCCGGTGCTGGTGTTCGTGGTCGGCCTGATCCTGATCGTCACGCTGTACGCGCGGAAGGTGAAAGGCGCGATCCTGATCGGCATCCTGGCCGCCACTGTCCTCGCGATCGTCCTCGAGGCGGTCACGAAGGTCGGCGCCCGGACCGCGGACAACCCCGGCGGCTGGGGCCTGAGCGTGCCGAAGCTGCCGGACGACTGGTTCACCAAACCCAACCTGGACACGATCGGCGAGTTCAGTCTGTTCGGATCCTTCGAGCGGGTCGGCGTGGTGTCCGCGCTGCTGCTGGTCTTCACGCTGATGCTGGCCGACTTCTTCGACACGATGGGCACGATGACCGCGATCGGCGCCGAGGCGGGCCTCCTCGACAAGGACGGCAACCCGCCGAACGCGCAGCGCATCCTGATCGTCGACTCGGTCGCGGCCGCCGCCGGTGGTGCCGCATCGGTCTCGAGCAACACGTCGTACATCGAGTCGGCCTCAGGTGTCGGTGAGGGTGCGCGGACCGGGCTGGCGAGCGTGGTGACCGGGATCTGCTTCCTGATCTCGATGGTGGTCGCGCCCCTGGTCACCCTGGTGCCGTACGAGGCGGCGACGCCGGCGCTGATCCTGGTCGGATTCCTGATGATGACGCAGGTGAAGGGGATCGACTTCGACGATATCGAGGTCGCGTTCCCGGCGTTCCTGACGATCATCCTGATGCCGTTCACGTACTCGATCTCGGCCGGCATCGGCGCCGGTTTCGTCGCTTTCGTGATCCTCAAGGCGGTCCTCGGCAAGGCCCGCCAGATCCACCCGCTGATGTGGGTGGTGGCCGCGCTGTTCGTCGTCTACTTCGCCATCGGCCCGCTCGGCGACTGGCTCACCTGACGCAGCTCGAGGTACGCCGCTCTGGCCGTGAAGAGATCACGCAGTTCGGCGCTGACGTTGTCGAGGAACTCGGTCCGGTACGTCGAATCGGTCAGCAGCGCGATCGAGTAGTAAAGCCCGGTGAAGTTGGCGATGCCGACGGCAACCTTCACCAGCGACGCGCTGATCAGCAGCTCGTGGTTCAGCAGTGTGATGTCGTACGACCAGGAGCCGGGCTCGACGCCCCACTGGTCATAGATGTGCGCGCTGATCGCGAGCATGCCGAAGGCAACGAAGAACAGGCCGACGCCGGCGCTGACCACGAGGACCTGCATCCATTGCCGGATCACCAGGCTGATGCTGATGTTCAGCCGCTGGATCCGGCGCAGCGGCGGGCCGGAGCCGGCATCGCGTTCGATCGCGTCCACCTCGCGGGGCAGCCGGATCAGCAGGAACAGCGTGCTCAGCACGGTGAAGGCGATCACCGAGAAGACGATGAACGCGACCGGCATGCCGGCGAACACCTGCCACATCTCGGTGTTCACGAACAGCACCAGTGAGAACACCAGCAGCAACGGCAGCGCCCGGACCAGGCTGGCGACCGAGTTTGCCAGCTCGCCGGCGAGTCGGCGCAGACCCCAGTACGTCGTCGCGATCAAGCCGTAGCCGACCACGACGTACACGGCACCGAGGAGCAGGAGGTTGCCGAAGGCAATCCCGAAGAACTGCCGGACCTGGCCCTGGGTCACCAGCGGGAACAGCGCCGGCACCAGCACGAAGACCGCTAGTTCAGGGATGCCGAACCGGGTCGGCAACGACCAGAACGGACGGCCGCGCAGCTTGTTCAGCGCTCCGAACGCGCCGATCAGCACGATCAGGGCGGCCACCGAGGCCAGCAGGTTCTGCCACCACCGCCAGTCCAGGGAGGTGGCGCCGATCATCTCGGACAGGAACACCAGCACGAGCAGTGGTGTGGCCCGGGTGAAGATGTCGTGCGTCGGCGAGAAGTCCTCGATGAACAACGGCAGCCCCGCTCGCCGGAACCGCTGCTCGTAGCGCTCGAGCTCAGCACTCGTCCCCATGCCCGCGACCCTAGTCGGCCGACGTCGGGCGATGCCATCCGGCGGCGCCGGTGGCCGGAGGGCACTTCCGGGGAATACCACGCCTCGGTAACTCGTTTTCGTTAGCAAAGGTAATGAGTTAAGGTAACGGTATGCCCGAAGTCGTAGCACAGCAGGTGAAGAGTGACGTCGGGCTGGCGAGTGCCCTGAGGTCGTCCACGTTGCGGTTGTCCCGGCAGATCCGGCGACAGCGTGAGCCTGGTCACGACCTCACCGCCAACCAGCTCAGCGTGCTCGGCGCGCTGTCCAAGCACGAGGCGATGACGATCGGCGAGCTGGCCGCTCACGAGCAGGTCAAGCCGCCGTCGATGACGCGGATCGTGACCAACATGGAGGAGGCGGACCTGGTCGTCCGCCGCCCGCACCCGACCGACAAGCGCCAGATCATGGTCGAGCTCACCGCGCACGCGGACGAGCTGATCACGGCGAACCGCCGGCGCCGCGACGAGTGGCTGCAGACGAAACTCAAAGAACTGACTCCCGAGGAGCGCGACATCCTGCGCAAAGCAGCCCCTGTTCTCGAACGCCTGGCGGCCAGGTGAGCCCCACTTTCCGCGCGTTCAAAGTTCGTAACTTCCGTCTCTACGCCTCCGGTGCGATCGTCTCGAACGTCGGCACCTGGATGCAGCGGGTCGCCCAGGACTGGCTGGTCCTCGAGCTGACGCATTCCGGTACGGCGCTCGGCATCGTCACCGGACTGCAGTTCCTCCCGGCCCTTCTGTTCGGCCCGTACGCCGGTCTGATCGCCGACCGTTTCCCGAAGCGACTGGTGCTGACGTGCACCCAGATCGCGATGGCCAGCGTCGCCCTGGTCCTAGGTGGTCTGACGATCGCCGGAGTGGTCCAGCCCTGGCACGTGTATCTGCTGGCCCTGCTGTTCGGTGTCGGCACCGCATTCGACGCCCCGACCAGGCAGGCCTTCGTGGTCGAGATGGTCGGTCGCGAAGAGCTCTCCAACGCGGTCGGGCTGAACTCCGCGTCGTTCAACGCGGCCCGGCTGCTCGGCCCGGCGCTGGCCGGCCTGCTGATCAACTGGATCGGCACCGGTCCGGTGATCCTGATCAACGGATTCACCTACGCCGCCGTCATCCTGTCGCTGCGACTGATGCGGGTCTCCGAGTTGCACACGCCCAAGCCCGCGGCCCGGGACAAGGGCATGATCCGCGACGGCATGCGCTACCTGTGGCGCCGGCCGGACTTGATGATGGTGCTGGTGGCGGTGTTCTTCGCGGGCACCTTCGGGCTGAACTTCCAGCTGACGTCGGCCCTGATGGCGACCGAGGTGTTCCACAAGGGCGCGGGGGAGTACGGCATCCTCGGCTCTGTGCTCGCGATCGGCTCACTCGCCGGTGCGCTGCTGGCCGCCCGCCGGGTCCGGATCCGCAGCCGGCTGGTGATCGGCGCGGCCCTGGCGTTCGGTGTGTTCGAGATCGTCAGTGCCGTGATGCCGACGTACCTGACCTTCGCGGTGGTCCTGCCGCTGGTCGGACTGGCCTCACTGACCATGCTGACCTCGGCGAATGCGACCATGCAGTTGAGCATCGAGCCGACCATGCGCGGCCGGGTGATGGCGCTGTACATGACGGTCCTGATGGGCGGTACGCCGATCGGGTCGCCGTTCATCGGCTGGGTCGGGCAGGAGTTCGGCGCCCGGTACTCGCTGATCGTCGGTGGTGGGATGACCGTGCTCGGGACGGTCGGGTCGGTGCTGTACTTCAGCCGCCGGCGCGGCCTCGCGATCCGGCCGCGGCTGCTGCCCCGCCCGCGCCTCGACGTGTTCCCGCAGACCGAGCTCCTCGGCGAGAAGGCCGTGGTCGGTGCCGCCCCACACGAAGCCGCCCGACACGAAGCCGCCCCGCACGAAGCCGCTCCGCAAGAAGCCGGGAGCAGGCCCGCGGCGAAGGACGTGGGTCCGCAGGTCGCCTAGGGCCGGATCCGGGTCAGCAGGCGCGCCGCGAAGAACAGCGCGTCGACGTCGGTCCGGCGTTCGGTCATCATCGCGGCCGGGTCGTGCCGTGGCTTCGGGCGCTCCAGCGGCGTCCGGGCCGTGCTGATCCGGAGGAAGCCGCCAGTGCCGAGCCGGCTCTGGTTCGGGGTCCACTCGACGTCGATGATGTCGCCCAGTGGTACCGACCACGGGTTGCCGTCGGCTAGCTTCTTCCGCCGCGCCGTCCGCTTGTAGGCGAATACGAGCCGCCCGGTCTCCACCGACACCGTCGCGTCCCGGCCCTCGAGCCGGTCCGGTGCCGCCGGAGGCGCGACCAGCCACCGTACGGCGGGTGTCGCCGGCACATCCCGCCGTACGAGCATCGTCCGGATGTCGGTGGCCAGACTCTCCGCGAGGGCTCGATCGGCGACCGGGAAGTCGTACGGGGTGATCAGAGCGTCGAAGTAGCCGCCAGTGATCGACTGGAGCGGATCGGCGTGCTCACGCAACACCAGTCGAAGCATCGGAGGGTCCGAACTCACTTCGATGCTCTTCAGAGCCTCGACCGGCACAACCCGCTCACCGAGCCGCGTCCGCAACGAACTGCTCAACCTGTCCAGTCCGTCGCGCGGTCCGTCGTACCGCACCCGGAGCGTGCCCGCTCCGTCCCAGCCGACCGTCCCGTTCGTGCTCTTCAGCTCACCCGCCGCCACCTCCCCATGATCGCCGTTGAGCCGGGTCACCGTCAGGTGCTTGCACCCGACCCTCACATCCCTCCTCCCCTCTTCTGCTTTTCCTGCCCTCGCCGAAGGGAAGCTTGCACGTCACCGCCACAATGGGGTGTGACTCATTACGATCTCGTCATCATCGGGACTGGTTCGGGGAACACGATCGTGAACCACCGGTTCGCCGACTGGAAGGTGGCGATCGTCGAGCGCGGCACGTTCGGCGGCACCTGCCTGAACGTGGGCTGCATCCCGACCAAGATGTTCGTGCACACCGCCGACCTGGCCGCCACGCCGTCGGTGAGCTCCCGGTACGGCGTCGACGAGCAACTGCTCGGCGTCCGCTGGCCGGAGGTCCGGGACCGGATCTTCGGCCGGATCGACCCGATCGCGGCGAGTGGTTCGGAGTACCGGCACCACCACGCCGACAACGCCAACGTCACCGTGTACGACGGCACCGGCCGGTTCACCGGCGTCAAGGAACTGACCGTCGACAACAAGGACGGGACGACGGGCGTGTTCAGCGCGGACCGGTTCGTGCTGGCCGCCGGTAGCCGGCCGATCGAGCCGTCCATCCCCGGCCTCGAGGACGTCGGCTACCACACCTCGAACACGATCATGCGGATCGAGCAGCTGCCGCGCCGGCTCGGCATCATCGGCAGCGGCTTCGTGGCCGCCGAGTTCGCCCACGTCTTCTCGTCGTACGGCGTCGACGTCACGCTGATCGCGCGCTCGAAGCTGCTGCTGCGCCACGAGGACACGGACGTGGCCGAACGCTTCACCGAGATCGCTCGCGGCAAATACGACGTACGCCTCAATCACGAGACGATCCGGGTCACGCGGCAGCACGACGGGACGATTCTGATCAAGACGCTGGACCCGGACGGCGCCGACGAGATCGTGGTCGACGAGCTCCTGGTCGCAGTCGGTCGTACGCCGAACTCCGACGTGCTCAACCTGGACGCGACCGGGGTCGAGGTCGACAAGGAAGGCCGCGTGGTGGTCGACGAGTACCAGCAGACCACCGTCGACGGCATCTATGCGCTCGGTGACGTGACCACGCCGCACCAGCTGAAGCACGTCGCGAACCACGAGGCCCGCGTGGTGAAGCACAACCTGCTCAACCCCGACGACCGGATCAAGGCCGATCATCGTTTCGTCCCGCACGCCGTGTTCAGCTCGCCGCAGATCGCCGCGGTCGGCCTCACCGAGCAGGAGGCCCGCGACCGCGGAATCCCTTATGTGGCAGGCGTCGAGCAGTACGCCGACATCGCGTACGGCTGGGCGATGGAGGACACCACCGGTTTCGCGAAGATCCTGGCCGACCCGAAGACCGCGCAGATCATCGGCTGCCACATCATCGGACCGCAGGCGTCCGCGGTGATCCAGCCCGTCATCCAGGCGATGAGCTTCGGCCTCGACGCGGTCTCGATGGCGCGCAACCAGTACTGGATCCACCCGGCCCTGTCCGAGTTGATCGAGAACGCGCTACTCAAGATCAAACTAGACCCGGAAGGCTGAGATCACGTCGCCGACCGCGTCCAGCGTGTCGAGGTCGGGCAGGCTGATCATCACCTCGGCGACTCCGGCCTCGGAGAGTTCGCGGAAGCGGCCGATCTGGTCGTCGATCGTGCCCGCGTTGACCGAGGCGGCGTACCGGGCCGGGTTCACGTTGCGCGGCCGCAGACCGTTCACCAATGCCTCGAGCTCGCGAGAATCCTTACCCACAAGGGTTGTGGACAGATGGGTGAGCTCGACCTTTCCAGACAGATAGGAAGCATGCTTGCGGACCGCAGCGACGTCACCGAAGACGTTGACCGCATCGGCATACCGGGCGGCCAGGCGCAAGGTCCGCGGACCGCTGCCACCAACCAGCACAGGCAGGTGCTCCTGCAACGGCCGCGGATAGCAGGTGGTGTCCGGAACGTCGAGCACCTTGCCATGGAACGGTTTGTTGCCTGGTCCCCATAAAATCGGCAGCAACTGCAACGCGTCCTCGAGCAATGCGTAGCGTTCGCCGACCGATGGAAAGGGCCAGCCATAAGCCTTGTGCTCCGCCTCGAACCAAGCCAGTCCCACACCACAGACAGCTCGGCCACCGCTCAAGACGTCGAGAGTTGCGGCGATCTTCCCGAGGTGCGCAACGTTCCGGTAGGTGATTCCGGAGACCAGAGTGCCAAGGCGCATCCGTGTGGTGCAGGCAGCGAGATATCCGAGTGTCGTCCAACTCTCCAGGAAGTCGTCCCAGGCCCGCCCCACCTGCGGGATCTGCCGGAAGTGATCCATCACGTAGATCGCGTCGAACCCCACCGCCTCAGCACGCGTAGCCACCTCGCGGATCCACGCCGCGGTCCCGGTCCGGCCGGCCTTGTGCGTGTAGCTGCTCAATTGCAGCCCGAACCGCAACCCGGTCGGCGTCTCGACCTGTCGGGCGGCCGCCGCACCGGACTCGACGAAGGTCGAAGGTACGACGCGCAGCGCGGTCGGCTGCAGCACATCGTCGTACCCCTCGTCCGGCAACTCCTTCTTCACCGCATTCCACGTACGCAGTTGCGCGGTCAGCACGTCGGCCGGTATCCGCTTCGACCGTGAGCGGTTCCGTCGCCGGCACTCGGTGGCCGGAGTGTCGAAACCGACTGCCACACAAGGCATTCCGGCTTCGCGCGCCAGTCCGAGCCACCGCATCCGCCGGTCGCGATCCAGTCCGAGCGTGTCGATCACCGTCGTCAGGCGCCGACCGATCCGTTGCCGCACCACCTCTTCCAGCAACGCGAACGCGTCCGTACTGGCGGCGATGTCGTCCTCCCCGGCCCCGACGAGTGCGCGCAGCCGATCACTCGACACGATCAGCTCCGCCCCGAACCGCTTCGCCGCCCACGTCGACTTCCCTGACGCCCCAGGCCCCACCAGAACCACGACACAGGGCGACGGCAACTTCCGCTCATCCATGAAAACGAGTTTCCACCACGGATAGAGTTTTGGGATGCGATTGTTCGTGGCCGTGGTGCCACCTCTCGAGGTTGTGGAGGATCTGGGCGAGTTCGTGGAGCCGCGGCGGGAGCATCCGGATGACGACATCCGGTGGGCCTCGGACGAGCACTGGCACATCACGCTGGCGTTCCTGGGCGACGTGCCGGACTGGAAGACCGAGGAACTGGGGGAGCGGCTCGAGCGGGCCGCCAAGCGGCAGGCGCCCTTCGAACTGCAACTGATCGGAGCGGGCGCGTTCCCGGGCGTGCCCGAAGCGCGCGTCCTGTACGCCGGAGTGCGCGACGAGACCGAGTCGCTCAAGCACCTGGCGATGACGACCCGGGCGGCAGCGAGTCGCGCCGGCGTCCCGGTGGAGGGAAGGAAATTCACCCCGCACGTCACCCTGGCCCGGTTGCGGCGGCCGGTCGACGTCACTCGGTGGGTCAGGATCTTCGATACGTACGACGGTCCGGTCTGGACCGCAGGAAGCTTGCAGCTGATCGAGTCCCGGCTTGGTGAGGGCCCGGGACACAGTTCGGCGTACACCACTGTGGGCGAATGGGACTTCTTAGGTTAACCTCAGGAAGGTTAGCCGTACCTAATGCCATGAAAGAGTCCCGCCATGCTCGCGAACTATCTGATCGGACTCCGTGAAGGTCTCGAGGCCTCGCTGGTCGTCAGCATCCTCGCCACCTTCCTGGTCAAATCAGGGCATCGAGATCGACTCAAACTGGTCTGGATCGGAGTCGGAGCGGCACTGGCCGTGGCAGCCGCCGCCTGGGGGCTGCTGCAGTTCGTCACCGCGCTGACCGCCCGCTCGTTCACCGCCCAGGAGACCATCGGCGGGGTGATGTCGATCCTCGCGGTCGGCTTCGTCACCTGGATGATCTTCTGGATGCGCAAGGCGTCACGCAGCATCGCCAGAGAGTTGCGCGAGCGGATGGGGCAGGCGCTCGAGGTCGGTTCCCGGGCGGTCGCGATCCTCGCGTTCCTGGCGGTGTTCCGGGAGAGCATCGAGACCGCGTTCATCGTGTACGCCTCGGCCGCCACCGCGACCACCGCCGTACCGTTCGTCGGCGTCCTGCTCGGTCTGGGTACGTCGGTGCTGCTCGGCGTCGCGATCTACAAGGGCGCGGTCAAGGTCAACCTGGCGGTGTTCTTCAAGTGGACCGGCGCGGTGCTGATCCTGGTCGCGGCCGGCATCTTCGCCTACGGCTTCCACGACCTGCAGGAGGCCGGCATCCTGCCCGGCCTGCAGGACCTGGCCTTCGACATCTCGCACGTCATCCCGCCGGACAGCTGGTACGGCGTGCTGCTCAAGGGCATCTTCAACTTCAACCCGGCCCCGACCGTCGTCGAGGCGACCGTCTGGGTCCTCTACCTCGTCCCCGTGATGGTGCTCTACTTCCGCCCGGTCAAGAGCAGCACGCCACCCGCCGTTGCGGCGAAGACCGCTGAAGAAGCGGCCTGATCCACCCCTCACCCGTCCAGGAGAATCATGTTCACGACCACGGCCCGCCGGGCTTCTGTGCTCGGTGTCGTCCTCGGCCTCGCCACCCTGACCGCGTGCGCCGACGACAAGCCGGCCGCCACGTCCGACGACGGCACCGGCCCGGTCACCGTCAAGGCGACCGACTCCGACTGCTCGCTCAGCCGCCGCGACGTCAAGTCCGGTACCAGCACCTTCACCGTGTCCAACAGCGGCAGCAAGGTGACCGAGTTCTACGTGTACGCCGACGGCGACCGGGTGATGGGTGAGGTCGAGAACATCGGCCCGGGCCTGAAGCGCGACCTGATCGTGGAGCTGCCGACCGGCAAGTACCAGGCGGTCTGCAAGCCGGGCATGGTCGGCGACGGCATCCGCGGCGACCTCACTGTCACCGGTGACGAGCCCGCGCAGGTGGACGAGGACACGCTGCTCAAGCAGGCGACCGAGAGCTATCAGCGGTACGTGAACTCGCAGGCCGTCGCGCTGGAGCAGAAGACCACCGAGTTCGTCACCGCGGTCAAGGCCGGCGACGTGGCCAAGGCCAAGGAGCTGTTCCCGGTGTCGCGCACGTACTGGGAGCGGATCGAGCCGGTCGCGGAGTCGTTCGGCGACCTCGACCCGAAGATCGACGCCCGGGTCAACGACGTCGAGCCGGGCACCGAGTGGACCGGGTACCACCGGATCGAGCAGGCGCTCTGGGTCTCCAACACCACCAAGGGCATCGAGAAGTACGCCGACCAGCTGCTGGTGGACGTGAAGACGGTCGTGGCGAAGGCCAAGGTCGTCAAGCTCAACCCGCTGCAGCTGGCCAACGGCGCCAAGGAGCTGCTCGACGAGGTCGCGACCGGCAAGATCACCGGTGAGGAAGACCGCTACTCGCACACCGACCTGTGGGACTTCCAGGCCAACGTCGAGGGATCTCAGGCCGCGGTCCAGGCGCTCCGACCGGCCCTGCAGGCGCGTGACGCGGCGCTCGTCACCGCGCTGGACACCAACTTCAAGGCGGTCTTCGCCGCGGTCGACAAGTACCGCGTAGGCGACGGCTTCAAGCCGTATCTGGTCAGCGAGGCGGAGAAGAAGCAGCTCAGCCAGGTGGTGGACGGGCTGGCCGAGCCGGTCAGCAAGGTCGCCGGAGTGATTGCGAAGAAATGACCGACAACACACCTACTCCTACCCCGGCCCGGCGGGGCCTCTCCCGCCGCGGCCTGTTCGGCGCGGCCGGAGCCGCGGTCGCGACCGGCGTCGCCGGCTACGCCGCCCACTCGGCGTTGTCCACTGAGCCGTCGCAGGCCGCGGACAACAACGGTCCGGTCGAGTTCCACGGACCGCACCAGGCCGGGATCGTCACGCCGGTCCAGGACCGGCTGCACTTCGCCGCGTTCGACGTCACCACGACGAAGCGGGACGACCTGATCGCCCTGCTGAAGGAGTGGACCGCGGCGGCCGCGCTGCTCACGGCCGGCCGAGACATCGGTCAGTACGGCGCAGTGAACGGGCCGGACGAGGCTCCGCCGGAGGACACCGGCGAGGCGGTCGGTCTGCCGCCGGCCCGGCTGACGGTGACCGTCGGGTTCGGCGCATCGCTGTTCGACAAGCGTTTCGGGCTCGCATCCCAGCGCCCGGAGGCCTTGGTCGACCTGCCGCACTTCATCGGCGACGACCTGGACCCATCACGGTCCGGCGGCGACATCGCCGTACAGGCTTGCTCGGACGATCCGCAGGTGGCGGTGCACGCGATCCGCAACCTGGCCCGGATCGGCTTTGGCCGGGTCGCGGTCCGCTACTCCCAGCTGGGCTTCGGCCGGACGTCGTCGACATCGCGGGCGCAGGCCACGCCGCGGAACCTGTTCGGCTTCAAGGACGGCACGAACAACCTGAAGCTGGAGGATGCGGACAAGCTCGAGCAGCAGGTCTGGGTGCAGCCGGAGGACGGCTCGGACTGGATGACCGGCGGTTCCTACCTGGTGTCGCGGCGGATCCGGATGAACATCGAGATCTGGGACCGTACGTCGCTCGGCGAGCAGGAGACCATCATCGGCCGGGGCAAGGGCACCGGCGCGCCACTGGGCAAGGCGGACGAGTTCGACACGATCGACTTCACCGCGAAGAACTCCGACGGCGAGGCGAAGGTCCCGATGGACTCGCACGTCCGGCTGGCCCACCCGCAGTTCAACAACGGCGCCGAACTGCTCCGCCGCGGCTACAACTTCGTCGACGGCTCGGATGGTCTCGGACGGCTGGACGCCGGGCTGTTCTTCCTTGCCTACCAGCGTGATCCGCGCAAGCAGTTCATCCCGATCCAGAACCAGCTGGCCCGCAGCGACACGATGAACGAGTACATCCACCACGTCGGCTCCGGCATCTTCGCCTGCCCACCCGGCGTTACCCCAGGCTCTTACTGGGGCGAGAAGCTGTTCGCCTGACCACGAGCCCGGCACCGAACTGGTGCCGGGCTCGCTGCATGCTCCGGTCAGTGGAGCGGGATGGCGATGACCTGGCCGACGTCGGCGCAGGTGCCGCAGTTGGACACGTACGCCTTGCCGTTCCTGATCGCCAAGCCGGTCGGCATCGTCAGGCCAGTGCTCGCGATGATCGTCCGCTTGCCGTGCTTGCCGACCCGGATGAGCGCACCGGTCGGGTCACCGGACAGCAGGCCGTTGTGCGCGATCTCCAGCACGTAGAGCGCCTTGTCCGGACCGAAGGCGATGTCGATGATGTTGGTGAAGCCACTGGCCACCACCTTGGGCTTTCCGCCCGACCCGATCCGATAGACGTTCGCGCCACCCACCGGGAACGGGAAGCCGGTGAGCTGGCCGACGTACAGGGCGCCGTCAGGGCCACGCGTCACCGTGGTCGGCACCGCCTGCATCGGGATGTCCGGGCCGCCCGGGCTCGGGTTCGGCACCAGCCGCGGCGGGAAGACGGCGAGCGTGGAGATCTTTCCGTGCGAGACGCCCAGCAAGGAGTTCCCGCCGGCGTCCGCGACGACCTGACCGCGCTTCGTCACCAGCAGGCCCTGCGGGTTGGTGTCCGGCAGGCCACCGTCCGGGTTCGCGGCGAGCTCGTATGCACCGATATCCGCGACGACCTTGAACGTTCCCTTGGACACCTTCGCGCGAATCAGCGTCCCGGCGAGCTGGCCGTTCGGAGGCAGCTGGCTCCGCAGGCTCGGGTCGTCGCCGAGACCGAGCGTCACGTACAGGTTGCTGCTGTCGTTCAGCCCGACGTCGGACGGACCGAAGACCTCGTCCGTGCCCTGCAGCGCGAAGGACGGGAGACCGGTGAGGACCCGCGTCTGGTGGCCTCGCTTCACCTGGGTCACCGCGCCCGTGGCGCCGTAGCAGATCTGCCCGAGCGGATGCGGGATGCAAGGCCCGCTGCCGCCCACACCCGCCTCGGCGACGTAGAGCGTGCCGTTCGGAGCGAATCCCAGGCCGCGTGGGCTGTCGAGGCCGGACGCGATCACTCTCCACCGAGTGCCGTGTGCGCTTGCCGGTACGACCGGCAGGACGACGAGACTCAACCCCGTGATCAGTGCCGTGCCGATGATCATGAAACGTCGGAACATGTCCCCTCCCAAGGCGTTACGACGACCCCTCCTTGCTTCCGAGTCTGCGCGAGTTCGTCCCGGCCGTCACGGGTTCGGGACCTGCAGGACATACCGACGGCCCCGGTCGAAGCCGGGGCCGTCGGCAGAGCGTAGTACGGCGACTACTTCACGGCGCCTGCCGTCACACCGGCGACGAAGTGCCGCTGGGCCAGGAGGAAGCCGATCACCACGGGAATGCTGACCACCAGGGCGGCGGCCATGATCTGATTCCAGTAGATGTTGGTCTGCGTCGAGTACTGGCGCAGTCCGACGGACAGAGTGCGGTTGGCTTCGGTCGTCATCACCGAGGCGAACAACACCTCACCCCATGCGGTCATGAACGAGTAGATCGCGACCGCGATGACACCGGGCCGTGCGGCCGGAAGCACCACTCGCCACAGCGCGCCGAGCGGGCCGCAACCGTCCACCAGCGCCGCCTCGTCCAGCTCGCGCGGGATGCTGTCGAAGTATCCGGCCAACATCCAGATCGAGAACGGCAGGCTGAACGTCAGGTAGGTGATGATCAGCCCGAGCCGCGTCCCGACCAGCTGCACTCCGAACTGGTTGTTGATGTTCACGAAGATCAGGAACAACGGCAGCAGGAACAGCACACCGGGGAACATCTGCGTCGACAGCACCGTGGTGGTGAACACCGTCCGGCCCCGGAATCGGAACCGCGAGACCGCGAACGCGGCCAGGATCGCGATCGCCACCGAGAACACCGTCGCGACCACCGAGACGATCGTGCTGTTCACGAAGTACCGGGCCAGCGGCACCGTCTTCCACATGTCCACGAACGGGGCGAGGGTCAGGTTCGACGGCCACCAGGTGAACGCGCCCTGCACGTCCTTCAGCGGCTTGAGCGACGAGGTCGCCATCACGTACAGCGGGATCAGGACGAACGCCCCGAGCACGACCAGCACGACACCGCGGTAGATCTTGAAGCCTCTTGTCACTGACACAGACTCACGCACGACGTGACCTCCTTCCGGTGACCAACAGATACGTGCCGGTGACGATCATCAGGAAGATCAGCAGCAGCACGGACATCGCCGCCCCGGTGCCGAAGTTCCAGGTCAGGAACGACGCGTTGTAGATGTGGAACGTGATCAGGTCGCCGGCCGGCGGCTGCGCCGTACCGAACAGCACGTACGGCGTGTTGAAGTCGCTGAACGTCCACAGGAACAGGACCAGCACGAGCACCAGGTTGACCGGGCGCAGCGAGGGCAGCGTGATGTTGCGCCACTGCCGCAGGTTGCCGGCGCCGTCCACCGACGCGGCCTCATAGATGTCGCGCGGGATGCTCTGCAATCCGGCCATCAGCGTGAGGAACGCGAACGTCCACAGCTTCCAGGTCGCGACCGCGATGAGGGAGACCAGCGCGTTGCTGCCGATCAGCCAGAACGTTCCGCCGTCGGTGAGATGCAGCTGGTTCAGCACGTGGTTCACCGCGCCGGTGTCCCGCTGGAGCATGAAGTTCCAGGTCAGGATTCCGGCGTACGCCGGCAGTGCGTAAGGCACCAGGAACAGCGTCCGGATGAGGCTCCGGCCGCGGAACGCCGGCTGCAGCGCGACGGCCGCGGCCATCCCGAGCACCCACGACAGCGCGACCGTGATGAGCGAGAAGGCGACCGTGACGCCGAACGACTTCAGCAGTCCCTCGCCGACGGCGTTGTCGAAGTCGAGCGCGACCTTGTAGTTGCCGAGCCCGGCCCACGGCGCGGCCGACCAGTTCGCGATGAAGAACTTGGTCAGTTTGACGAAGCTCATCCAGATCCCGACGACCATCGGGATGATGTGGATGAACAGTTCCAGCAGCACCGCCGGGGCCAGCAGTGCGTACGGCAGCCACCGGCTGAGGCCGGGCCGATGTTCGGGACCGCGCTTGGGTTTCTTCGCGGCCTCGGGCGCGGCCGCCGGTGCCGCTTCGGTTGTGGCGACGGACATCCTGGTGGTCGCCTCCTGTCCTTCGATTCGTGGGGTCGGCTGACGTGATCGATGGCCCGGACGCCACTGCGCCCGGGCCATCTGGATCGCGTCAGCTACCCGCGGCCACCTGATCCTCTGCGGTCTTCAGGGCCGCCTTCACGTCGTCGGCCGACACCGTTCCGCCGGTGGCGATCTTGGCGAACATGCTGTTCATCGCCTTGCCGACAGTGCTCTCGAACTGGTCCTCGGCCGGCACCAGCGGCAACGGCTTGGACTTGGTGTTGTAGACGTCCTGGAACGTCGCCGCCTCTTCCGCGTCCGTGGTGAACACCGCCTTGGCGTCCTTCAGCACCGGGAGCGAGGCGAACGGCTTGCCCAGCGTGGTCTGGGTGTCCGCGTCCGTCATGTACTTGACGAACTTCAGCGCCGCGTCCTTGTGCTTGGTGTTCTTGAAGATCGACAGGTTGATCCCGGCCACGTGGCTGGCGACCGGGGCCGCCGCGCCCTGCGGTGCGGGGAACGGCACGACGCCGTACTCGCCGGCCTTCATGCCGTTGGCAACGATCGAGGAGTCGGCGTTGTTCTGGTTGATCACCATCGCCACCTTCTTGGTGGCGAAGTCGTTCACCGACTTGGTGCCGTTGTCGTACTGCGCGTTGGACGGGTTCGCGACCTTGTCCTTCTGCATCAGGTCGAGGTACCGCAGCACGCCCTGGACGTTGCCGTCACTGGTGAAGGTCGGCTTGCCGTCCTTGTCGAACCAGTCCGCGCCGTTCTGCGCGGCGTTGATGAACGCGAAGTGCACGTTCTCGGTGTAGCTGCCGGCCGCCAGCGCCATGCCCCACTGCTTCTTCGCGGGGTCGGTCAGCTTCTGCGCGTCGGTGACCATCTCTTCCCAGGTCTTCGGCGGCTGCAGGCCGGCCGCGGCGAACATCGCCTTGTTGTAGTACAGGCCGTAGGCCAGACCGTAGAGCGGGACCGACGTCGGGTCGGTGCCTTCCTTGCCGCCGGTCGCCAGGGCCGTCGGCACGAACTTGTCCTTCCCGCCGATCGCGGTCATCGCGTCGCCGTCGAACGGCAGGAACGCGTCGGTGGCCTGCAGCGAGGCCGCCCAGGTGTTGCCGATGTTGACCACGTCCGGACCTTGACCAGAGGTGGTCGCGGTCTGGATCCGGGTCTGCAGGTCGTTCCAGCCGATCACCTCGAGGTTGACCTTGATGCCGGTGTCAGCGGTGAACTTCTGCAGGACCGGGGTCAGCACCTCCTTGTCGTTGTCCAGGCTGGTGCCCTGGTTGCTGGCCCAGTAGGTCAGCGTCTGGTCACCACCCGAACCGCCGCCGGAGGAGTCGCCCGAGTCGCCGCTGCCTCCGCAGGCGGCCAGGCTGATTCCCAAGGCGGTCGCCGCTGCCGCGGCTACCAGCGAACGCAGTCTCACGTCGGACTCCCTCGTCCCGTCGAGCCCCCGCGGACCTGCGGAGGCGGATCGGCCCCATAGTGGCCTAACCGGTTAAGTTTCGAAACCCTAACCGGTTCAGTTGGCGGTAGTTCGTTATTGCCTCGTGACTCATCCAACTTCTCGCGGCCCCTCGGCAAGCGCAATCCGGCACACTCCGGAACCATCCGATTCCACAGAGTCTTGACCGAACCGGTTCACCACCCCGCGAGGGGACGGGATACCCCCTCGAACGTCAGGCGGGGCACTCCCGATCCCCTGCCCACCGGGCACAACCCTCCAGTTGAGGGGTTATCCCCCGAGTTGGAGGGTTGCCCACTCGGAATCTCAGGGGGCAACCCTCCAGGTGGGGGGTTATCCCCTCAGTTGGAGGGTTGTGCGACCGGGCCGGAGGAGTCGCGGGGGCGGAGTTCGCCGGCGGGGGCCTGTTCGTGGAGGTCGGGTTCGCCGGCCGCGATGCGGAGGAGGAGGTCGGCGGCGGCGCGGCCGCGTTCCATGGTCTTCTGGTCGACCGCGGTGATGCCAGGGCGGGCCAGTTCGCACAGGGGTGAGTCGTCCCAGGCGACGATCGAGACCTCGCCGGGCACCGCCGTACCGAGGTCCATCGCGACCTGGAGCGCGGCCACCGCCATCAGGTCGTTGCCGAGCACGATCGCGGTCGGCGGGTTCGGCCCGGTCAGGAGCTGACGGGTCAGCTCGGCGCCGTCGTCGTACCGGTAGCTGCCCTCGATGTGCCGGACCTTGATGCCGTGCCGGTCGGCGTGCTCGCGCAGCATCCGGACCCGCAGTTGCTCGTGGACGAACGTGAACGGCCCGCTGATGTGCGCGATGTCGCGATGACCGAGCTCGACCAGGTGATCGAGCAGCAGCGTGACGGTCTCCTCCGGCGAGCTGATCAGCCGGCCGACCGCGTCGTCGGGATCGTTCGAGCTCACCACCACACACGGCACCCCGAGCTCCTTGAGGATCGGGATCCGCGGGTCGTCGTTGTGCTCGTCGAACAGGATGAACCCGTCGACCCGCCCCTGCCGCGACCATCTCCGCAGTACGTCGAGATCCTCGCCGTGCTCGCCGGTCAGCCGCAGCAGCAGCGACGAGTCGACCTCGTTCAGGTACTGCTCGATGCCGACCAGCGTCCGCATGTAGAACGCTTCGGTCGAGATCAGCGCCGGGTCGCGGGCGATCACGATGCCGATCGTCCGGGTGCGGCTGGCCGAGAGCGCGACGGCGGCCGAATTCGGGTGGAAGCCCAGCTCTTCGGCCAGGGCGAGAACCCGCTGGCGGGTCTCCTCGCTGACGCCGGCCCGGCCGTTCAGGGCGTACGAAACCGAGGCCTTGGAGATGTGCAGACGGCGCGCGAGATCGCTGATCGTGACTCGCTGGCTCCGGCGCCCACTGGTGCTCGCCGGACCGTCGTCCGCGCCGTCACCGCCGACCAGGGACCCGGATGTCGTCATGGTTGCTTGCCTCCCCGCACAGACGGGAGATTAGCAGCGGGTTCGTGGGGCTAGCGGGCTCGACAGGTTTTGGATAGCGTTTTCCCATGACCTCTGAAGAGCCGTTGCGGCTGGATTTCCTGCCCTGGGAGTACGCGCGGAAGGCGTCGGAGGAGGAGCGTGGACGCCAGACCGAGCGACAGGCCCGGCTCGGCGGGTCGGTCGAGCTCGGCACCGACGTGTACGTCGCGGAGTCGGCCGCCGTGTACTGCTATGAGCTCCGGATGGGGGAGCGCTCGTACATCGCCGCGCACGCGTACGTCACCGGGCAGATCGTGCTCGGGTCCGACTCGACGATCAACCCGTTCACGACCGTCCGCGGCCGGATCACGATCGGCGACGGGGTGCGGATCGGCGCGCACACGTCGCTGCTCGGCTTCAACCACGGCACCGCGCCGGGGCAGCCGATCTTCAAACAGCCGCACACGGCACTCGGCATCACCATCGGCGACGATGTCTGGATCGGCTCCAACGTCACCATCCTCGACGGCGTCACCATCGGCCCCCACACCATCATCGGCGCCGGCGCCGTAGTCACCCGGGACATCCCCGCCAACACCATCGCCGCCGGCAATCCCGCCCGCATCCTCCGCTCCCGCACCCCGGAAGACACAATGCCCACCTCATCCCCAGCGGCCGCCACCTCGTCCGCAAGCCCTGCCACGGAGCTGCCGGAGCGGCTTACTGCCTTTGCCGCCAAGGCGCGGGATCAGGTTGATGATCTGCTGCAGCGGTGCTGGGACGGCGTACGGTTCGTCGACCGGCCCGGACTCGACCACGAGCCGGCGATTCGCCCGTGGTGCGATGCCGTCGAGATCGCCGACGTACTGCTGCGCCGTACCCCCGCCGGCCACACCCGCGACGACCTCGTCCGCCGCCTCCACGCCCGCCAGGACCCGGACACCGGACTGGTCTCACCCGGAGACCTCTCCGACGCCGGTCTCGACCTCCCGTCGGACGCGAAGCTCTCCGTCCTGGAAGGCCCCGCGAGCTACCACATCCTCTGCGTCGGCTACGCACTCCAGGTCCTGGACAGCAGCTTCGAGCACAGGATCCGTACCGACTTCACCCCGGACGAGCTCGACAACTTGCCCTGGGCAAGAAGAGCTTGGTCAGCCGGTTCCAGCATCGACGGCCTCGGTACCGCCATCGCCCGGAATCTCCACGACCACAAGGAATCCGGACCGATCGAGACCCTGATGGGCTGGCTCACCATCGCGGCCGATCCGACCACCGGTGCCTGGGGTCAACCGCACCCCGACGACGGCTGGCTGCAGGTGGTGAACGGGTTCTACCGGCTGACCCGCGGCACGTACGCCCAGTTCGGCCTGCCGTTGCCGTACCCGGAGCAGGCCGTCACCACAGTCCTTGCCCACAGCAATGACCGCCGGATGTTCACCGGTGACAACTACAACTCCTGCAACGTCCTCGACGTGATCCACCCACTCTGGCTGGCTCGCAAACAGACGTCGTACGGCGAACAGGACGGTCGCCGCTGGGCCGAGCAGCAGCTCCGCGCGATCCTCGACCGCTGGGTCGACGGCGCCGGCTTCGCGTTCGCCCCGGACGGCACCGACGACCGCTCGATCCCCGGCCTGCAGGGCACCGAGATGTGGCTGGCGATCATCTGGCTGCTGTCGGACTACCTCGGACACTCGGACGCACTCGGCTACCGCCCGCGCGGTGTCCACCGCCCCGAACCGCTGGTCAGTCTCCGCTGAACTACCCACTGGTGTGAGGCACCGCGACGGGGGTCCACTAGCCTGAACCAGTGGACCCCCGGACCCGTCGACTCGTCACCTCCATCGTCTTGGCGGCGCTCGTCGCGATCGTGGTGATCGCGGCGATCATCCGCTGACGGTCGCGGATCCCAGGACGACGTACGGCTGGTTGGACAGGTCAGCGGCCAGGCCGGGGTGGAGTGCTTGCCCGCCGTCCCGGTGCAGCACGCTGAAGAAGTACATCAGCGGGTACGTCGACGCCGTGTAGTCGCCGTCGATCGTGCCTGACAAGGTCTGCCCGGACAGTTCCATCGGAACCTGCTGCCACGACTCCGACTGGTCCACGTGCCGGTAGTGCAGCGTCGCGCCGACCACGGCCGGGTCCACCACCTCCAACGAGAGCGTGACCGGTTCGCCTCGGACGAAGCTCTCCGGCACCGTGTGGTTCACCCCGGGAGTGGCCGGCCGGGGCGCTGGTGCCGGAGGCAACGCGGCTGCTGATTGCGTGCTTGCCGCCTCCTGCAGTTCCTCGGTGAGGGCTGCCAGGTCGGTGTCCATATCCGGGACCCGATCCGCCCAGTGACCGTGCTCGGATGCCTCGATCCCGAACCGCAGATCCCGCTGATAGACGCCGTCGACGATGACCGGGATCTCGGCGTACGCGTCCCGCGCTGCCTGGTAGATGCGCAATGCCGACTCCAGCGAGCCGGCATCCCCGGTGGCCCGGTAGATCGAGTAGTCGACCGCGGCCCGGAACTTGCCGGCGAAGAACCTGCCCATCCGGACCAGGATCTCCAGATCGATCAGCACCCGGCGCACCTGCGGATCCGACTGGTCCGCGCTCTGCTGGGCCCGTTCCAGGGCCTGCTGGCCGTCGTCGACCAGCTGCTCGATCCAGGAGGCCACTTCGAGCGGCGTGTACTTCGCCTTCAGTTCGCCGGCGGCCAGCGCAGCGACGTACTCGTCGACGCCGTAGAAGGTCGTCGGGTCGAACGGGCTGACGCCACCCCAGTTCGCCGGGGGATCGGTGTCGCCGGCGTAGTGATCCGAGTGGACCCGCGACGAGATCGGGAGGTTGAGGTACACCTCCGGCCAGTAGCCGTTGTTCGATCCGCCGACGCCGTGCACCACCGTCACCAGGGGGAGGATCCGGCTGAGCGGGCTCAGGGCGTCCTCCACAGCCGTCGCGGCCTCGCCGTACGTCGAACGCAGATGGCGACGCCACGTCTCGGGCTCGGCATCGGGGTTGTAGAGGAGCCGTCCCCACAGCAGGTAGCCGTAGCGGTACTTGGTCCACTCCCGGTTGCCGGGCAGCCGGAGGTCGTCGCGGACGTAGGGGTCGCGTGCGCCGGGTTCGCCGCTGCCCTTGCGTCCCTTGAAGAACAGGGGTTCGCACAGGTCGACACCACGGGATCCACCGAACGTCGACAATCGCCCGTACCCGGCCGCGATCGCGGGATCGCCCCACGCCAGGAGCTTCTGCGTGCCCGGCCAGACCCGGAACATCAGGTCGACCGTCCGGTCCTCGCGCAGGAAGTCGCCGTACCCGTAGCGGGTGAATCGGCGGGAGAACTCGGTGATGCCCTTCATCTCGTGGCCCGGGGGGATCGGCTTGGCCGCCTCCTTGGCCCGGATGGAGGCCTGGTGGTACGGCAGTCCGACGTGCTCGGCCCAGTACTTGGCCGACAGTACGGCGGACAGATTCGGCAGGTCGACGGCGTCGAGCAGAGCCTGGTCGACACCCTTGGCGTGCATGTCGATCTCCAGCGGCCGGCCGGCCGAGTTCGCCCCCTCGAACACCGCCCGCCAGAAGATCTCGTGCTGGTGATCGGCGATGCCGCCCTCGTAGTGCACCCGGAACGTGAGCCCGTCGATGTCGGGGCACTCGGCGAGCAGCTTGGCGATGCCGGCCTTGCAGTACGCCGCGTGGTTGTCCGGGCCGATCCCGGTGATCGGATACCGGTGGACCGAGTCCCGGCCGTAGTCGTAGGCGTGGTTCCACAGGCCGAGCTGGAACTTCAACCCCCGGCGCTTGCTCTCGGCGGCGATGAAGCGCAGCGTCTCCAGGTTGCGCTTCTGCTCGTCCGCTCCGACCCCTTCGGCCCGTACGTCGTAGCCGTCCACGTCGAACAGGAACGGATAGGCGAGGCACAAGTAGTTGTCGGTGGCGCCGTGCCGATCGGCGCCGTAGTTGTACTGCATGCCGAGCGCGAGGTGGAACCGGTTGAACCGGGACGCGGCCAGCCAGGTCAGGTAGTCGGTCCAGAACTGCTTGTCGTGGAACCAGGACAGGTCCTCGTCCACGCTGGAGAACGACCGCACCACGCCCCGGACCGGAACGGCCGGCTGCTCGGCGAAGGGCGTCGTACCGGCGACGTCTGCGCCGACGGCCACCCGGTCGGCGAGCTCGAGCAGCCCGCACCGGAGGCCGGTCTCATCGTTGCCGACGACAATGATCTCGCCGTCGGCGCGGAGTACGGCGTACGACTCGGGCACGGGCGCGAGGTCCGCGGCGGGAACCTCGTCGGGGGTGGCCAGCCGGATCACCAATGCATCGGTGGCCGTCATACTCAGGGCTTGGGCGAGCTGCTCGGCCGCCCAGGTGGCGACCCGGCCGGTGGTGACGGGGTTCTTCTCGTTCCGGGTGATGACGAACTCAGGCATAGGACTCCAATCACTTGCCGTCGAGGGTCTTGCGGGCGTCGGCGATGAACTTCGGGACGCCCTGCTTGATCGAGATCTTCTTGAAAGCGATGTCCTGGCTGGTCTTCAGCAGCAGGTCACCGACGGCGGTCGAGGCGGCCGGGCTGGCCTGCGGCGGGGCGGAGGAGTTCTTCAGCGCCAGGTCGGTGTAGGCCAGCACCTGCTTCTCGCTCGCCGACAGATCACTGCCCTTCAGCAGCACGTCCCGGCCGGCGGCCGAGGCGGGCGGTCCGCTGATCAGCCGCAGGGTCTTCGCGGCCTCCTCGCCGTTGGCGAACCAGTTGATGAACGCGGCGGCATCGTCCGCGCGCTTGCTCCGGGCGTTCAGCGACAGGAAGCTGCTCGGTGCCGGGAAGGTCCCGCACTTGCCGCCCTTCGCGTGCCGCGGTGGCAGGGTGATGTCGATGGTGTTCTTGGTCAGATCCTGGAAACCGCCCTTGAGATTGGGCGTCTGGATGTGCGCGAGCGCCGCCTGCTTCTTGACCAGCGGCCCGGTCGGCCAGTCGCCGTACTTGGCCTGAGCCGCGATGTCGGCGGGGATCGTGCCGCCGGTCGCTCGCAGCGCGGCCCAGTACTCGAACCACTCGGTCAGCGAGGAATCGGTGAAGGCGAGCGTGCCGTCCTTGTACAGGTCCTCGCCCTTGCCACGCAGGAAGATCTGCAACGACGCCGTGTCCCCACTGGGGTCCTCCGCGCCGTAGACCTCCTTGCCGGACTTCTGCCGGATCTGGTTGGCCAGGGTCGCGAAATCAGACCAGGTCCACGTCTCCTGCGGGTGCTCCAGGCCGAGCTGGTCGAGCACGGTCACGTCGTACCCCATGCTGTAGGTGCTCATCGCGACCGGGATGCCGAACTGCTCGCCCTTCAGTTGGCCCTGGGTGAGCAGGTTCTGGTCGATCGGCTTCGTGTCGATGGTGTCCGGGATGTACTTCTGCAGGGACTGCAGCGCTCCCGCGGCGCCGTACTGGCCGATCCGCGGGGCGTCGATGTTGATCACGTCGGGAGCGTTGCCGCCGGCCATCTGGGTGGCGAGCTTGTCCCAGTACTCCGCGGTCGCGGTGCCCTCGAACACGATCTTCACGTCCGGATGGCTCGAGGTGTACAGCTCCGCGAGCTTGCCGCGCAGGCCGAGCTTGGTCGGGTCCCCGTAGCTGCTGAACCGGACCGACTCCTTCGCCTCCTTGGCCGCGGGGTCGAGGTTGCAGGCCGACAGCAGCGGCGCGAGTACGCCGGCCGCGAGTCCGGCCTGCAGGAAGCGCCGCCGGTTGAGCTGTGTGGTCATGACTTGGTTCCTTTCGGGCTAGCCCTTCAGGCCGGTCGTGGCGATGCCCTCGACGATCCGGCGCTGGGCGAGGAGGAAGACGATGAAGGTCGGCACCAGCGACAGCACCGACATGGCCAGCAGTTGCCCGTACGACGAGTCGCCGGTCGCGTCGACGAACCGGCGCAGAGCCACCGGTACGGTCTCGCTGCTGGGGTAGGACAGGTAGATCAGCTGGGCGAAGAAGTCGTTGTACGTCCAGATGAAGGTGAAGATCATCGTGGTGATCAGCACCGGCCCGGTCAGCGGCAGGATGATCCGGCTGAAGATGCGGACCTTGCCGCAGCCGTCGATCATCGCGGCCTCGTCCAGCGTGCGCGGGATCGTGCGGATGAACTGGACCATCAAGAAGATGAAGAACGCGTCGGTGGCCAGGAACTTCGGCGCCACCAGCGGGAGATAGGTGTTCACCCAGCCGAGGTGGAAGAACAGCACGTACTGCGGGATCAGCAGCGCGTGCGCCGGCAGCATGATGGAGCCGAGCATGATGCCGAAGAACACCTTCTTGCCGCGGAACTCCAGCCGGGCGAACGCGTACGCCGTGAGCGTGCAGGCGATCACGTTGCCGGCCACCGCGAGTACCGCGATCAGCAGCGAGTTGAAGTAGAACCGGGTGAAGGTGGGATCGGTCGCGGTCCAGCCCGCGATGTAGTTGCGCGGATCCAGCGAACTGGGGAACGGGTTGAGCTGGGAGAAGATGTCCTTCTCGTCCTTGAAGGATCCGCCGACCATCCAGAGCAGCGGATAGACCATCACCAGAGTTCCGGCGATCAAGGCGAGGTGGGTCAGCCACCTTCGTCCGCGTCGACGGTCCGCGGGAGCTTGCTGGAGAGTCGTCATCAGCGGTCCTCGTAGTAGACCCAGCGGCGGGCGAGCCCGAAGTTGATCAGCGTGAAGATGGCGATGATCAGCAGCAGCACCCAGGCCATCGCGGAGGCGTAGCCCATGTTGAGGTTCGTGAAACCCTGCTGGTACAGGTAGAGCGTGTAGAACAACGTGGAGTCCGACGGGCCACCGCTGCCGCCGCTCACGACGTACGCCGGGGTGAAGGCCTGGAACGCCTGGATGATCTGCAGCACCACGTTGAAGAAGATGATCGGTGTCAGCAGCGGCACGGTGACCGACCAGAACCGCCGCCAGGCGTTCGCGCCGTCCACCGAAGCCGCGTCGTACAGCTCCTGCGGGATTTGTTTGAGCCCGGCCAGGAAGATCACCATCGGCGAGCCGAACTGCCAGATGTTCAGCAGCACCAGCGTGTAGAGGGCCGTGTCAGGGTTGGAGATCCAGCTGCGGCCGGCGACGCCGAAGAACGCGAGGAAGGCGTTCAGGACGCCGTCGTCGTCGAACAGTTGGCCCCAGATCACCGCGATCGCGACGCTGCCGCCGAGTAGCGAGGGGATGTAGTAGATCGACCGGTACCACGCCATCCCGCGCAACGGGCGGTTCAGCATGACCGCGACGGCCAGGGCGAATCCCAACTGCAGGGGGACCGTAAGGGCGACGTAGATGAAGGTGACCTTCAACGACTGCAGGTAGCGCGGGTCGTCGGTGAACATCTTCACGTAGTTGCCGAAGCCGTTCCAGGCGGGTGGCTGCAGGAGGTTGAACTTGGTGAACGACAGGTACAGGGACCCGAGCAGGGGACCGGCCGTGAGCAGCAGCAATCCCACGAACCACGGGAGCAGGAAGAGATAGGCGACGCGATCGGTTCGCCTGCGGGGTTTCGGCCGTGCTGCCGGGGTACCGCCGGCCGGGATTTCGGCTGTCCGTTCGCGGCCGGCCGGAGCAGAGATCTCGGTTCTGATGCTCATGGTGGCCTCCTCTCAGGGGCCTTCTTCACCGATGTAGAAACGGGCTGGAAAATCGGCCGAAGCCTTCAGATCGGGTGTCTGGAAGTGCTCCGGCCGGTGGTGTGAGTTCTCACTTGGTGGAAGTGGTGTTCCACTACGCGAGAGAGTAGGACGGCTCCGGAGGATGCGCAAGAGCGCGGTGGATTCGTATTCATCAGCGTGAATCCACAGCCCCCGCTAAGGTTCTGGCGCATGAGCTCCAGTGCGCGGTCCTCATACCTGATGCGGGCCGGTCTGGTCCGCAACGTGCGGTCGGCGGAGCACCTGACCACCTTCGTGGTGTCCGGCGTGGCGACGGTCCTGGTCACCCGGCTGATCCTCAGCCTGAGCGGCTACCCGCAGATCGGCGGGAAGGGCCTGCACATCGCCCACGTGCTCCCGGGCGGCCTGCTGATGCTGATCTCGATCTCGCTGCTGCTCGGGTACGTCGGTCCCGTCGTACGACCCGCGGCCGCACTGGTCGGCGGCGTCGGCTTCGGCCTGTTCATCGACGAGGTCGGGAAGTTCGTCACCTCGGACAACGACTACTTCTACCAACCGACCGCGGCGATCGTGTACGTCGTCTTCGTGCTGATCGTGCTCGCGACCCGGTTCCTCACCACGCGGCGGCCGATCGATCCGCGCGAGCAGCTCGCGAACGTGATCGACCACGCGGTCGAGGGTGTGGCGGGCGGCCTGTCCCGGCGCCGGCTGGCCCAAGCGTCGGAGCAACTGCGCCAGGTGGGTCCGGAGGTGGCGGGTCGCCGGGAGACACGTGAACTACTGACTGCGTGCCCGCCCGACGAGGTGGAGCTGGCGGCTCCGGTGGATGCGGCGTGGCAGATGATCCAGCGTGGATTCGACCGGCTGGCCACGCATCCACTCGCACCTCGGGTTGCTGTCGTCGTACTGGTGATCCAGGCGATCGGTGCGCCCGTCATCGCCGTCTGGGTCCGGTCCGGCAACGGGGAGTTCACCGACTTCCCCGTGCTCGGCGTGGTGGCCGGGAGCTTGCTGTCGGCATCTTTCACGGCGCGCGGTGCATGGCAGCTGCGGAAGGGGAACCGGGCCCGGGCGGTCCGGTTGTTCGAGCTGGCGGTGCTGACGTCGCTGCTGGTGACCCAGGTGTTCCAGTTCGCCGGGACGCAGTTCGCCGCGGTGTTCGGGATGCTCCTCGACCTGGTGCTGCTCGGCCTGCTGAAGGCCGAGCGCGACCGGCTGCGGCGCAAGCAGACCGAGGTCAGCAAGGCTAAGACGATGCGACTGCCACCGGATCCTTCGGAGCCGCCGTTTCCGGAGGACCCGTCGGATCCTGTGTAGCCTTCCAGTTCTCGTGGCGGCCGATCAGCACCGGTGACATGGTCGCGACGAGGTAGACCGCGCCGGCCGCGAGCAGTGCGGGCGCCAGGCCGATACCGGCGATCGCAGCGCCCGCCACGATCCCGCCGAGTGGCACGCCGGTCCAGCAGACTGCGTCGGCCAATGAGCTGACCCGGCCCAGCATCGGGCGGGGGATCCGCTCGATGAACAGTGCCCCGAGCACGGGGTTGATGAAGCCGGCTCCGATCCCACCGACCGCGTAGATGGCCATCACTGCCCAGATCGGAGCGTCGAACGCCATCACGACGAAGCGTGGCGCACCACAGATCAGGAATGCGACCGTGAAGACCAGTTTGCGCGGGATGCGCTCGCCGACGGCGGACGCGAGCAGTGCGAACAGCGTGGCGGTCACTCCGAACGACGTGAGGATCAGGCTGGTGTGGCCAGGCCCGAAGCCGTGGTCCTTGATCCAGACGGGAAGCAGTACGGCGCCGACGGCCGCGTCGAGGAGGTTGGTCACGGCGATCATCACGACGAGCGGCATCATCAGCTTGTCCTTGCGGAGAAACCGCCAGCCCTCCAGGAGCCTTTCGCCGTACCCGTCCTCGGTCTTGACGGTCTTCTCGTGGTGCCGGGGGATCCAGCAGTAGATGAGTACGGCGCAGACGCCGAAGGATGCGGCGTCGATCCACAGGGCGTTGACCGTTCCGACGAGGGTGATGAGACCGCCGGCCAGGGCGTACGCGAAGAAGCTGGCCAGGCGCTCCGTCGTACTCTCCAGTCCGGTCACGCGCTCCAACGGGACCCTTGCTGCCCGTGCGATGTCGGGAATCAGTGTGCCCTTGGCTGCATCACCTGGTCCCCGGAGTGCTCCTGCGACGGCTACCAGGGTGAGCAAGATCGGAAACGACAGCAGGTGCAGCGTGTGCAGCAAGGGGATCAGGGCAACTACTCCGGTACTCGCGATGTCCGCAAGCACGCTGATCCGCCGGGCACCCACGCGGTCGATCAGCGGGCCGCCGATCGCCTTGACCAGCACCAGTGGGCCCATCTCCGCGAGTGCGACGATCCCTGTCTTTACAGGCGATCCCGTGGTCGTCAGGACGAACCATGGAATCGCGATGGCGCTGACCCGGGTCCCGCAGATGGACACGACGTTCGCCACCAGGAACGCGACCAACGGCGCCCGGTAGCGCGTCTCATCACCCATTTTCCTCACCTTTCTTGGGGTCGCAGCACTCAGCGGGTCTCGCGTGGGTAGGCCTGGATCTGCACCGTGACCTGCTCGGCGCCATCCGGCAGCGGTGCGGTCAGATCGGGTGTCTTGTACTTCTCGAACACCGCCATGACCTCGCGCATCATCGCGGCCAGCTCCTCCGGCCGCAGATGGAACATGTAGTCGGACAGCATGCTGGCTTCCTGCCACTCGGGTGGCAGCGTCTGCATCGCGTCGATGAAGCCGAACATGTTCTCGGCGTACGTCTGCCCGATGCCGTGCAAGAACCCCAGCGCCAGCTCGGGCTCCTGATCCAGCAGCTCGGCGGCGTCGAACTCGGTCCCCTGGTGCGCCGACTTCCACCACCGGTCCCGCGCGTTCCCGCGGCTGTCGTCCTCGACCACCAGCCCCGCCTCGGCCAGTTGCCGGAGGTGATAACTGGTGGCGCCGGTGTTCACCCCGAGCCGTCCCGCCAGCGTGGTGGCCGTCTGCGGCCCGTAGATCCGCAGCAGCCCGAGCATCCGATTCCGCATCGGATGCGCCAGCGCCCGGACCAGATGGCGGTCCAGCCGGACACTGCTCCCGGCCACGCCCTGCTGGGTCACTTCCTCGGGCTCGTTCTTCTCGCTCATGCCATCGATCGTAGGACTGCAAAGACTCTTTGCAAAGAGTTTTTGCAAACAAGTTCTGCGATTGCCTGTCCACAGGTTCCGAATCGGCCGCTGTGGCGGGGTGGAATCGCGGCATCTTCTCCGGTGAGACAGGGACCGGCCGCGCCGGTCCGCACCACGAAACGGAGAGACCAACCCATGTTGCGAGTGATGCTCGAGGACGCCGACTACTGCGACGTCCCCGCCGACCTGATGACGTTCGACGACGGGGCGGTGGTGTTCTGGCGCGAGGGCGAGGAGGTCGGCCGGCACCGCCAGGCCCGGATCCGCTCCCTGGAACTGCTGGACCCCCGCTCGATGACCCGCAAGATCAAGGCCGCCCGCAAGAACCACCCGAACGCGTTCCGCCCGTGGACCGCCGACGACGAGCAGACCCTGGCCGAGATGTACCAGAAGGGCGCCACCAAGGACGACCTGGTCGCCACCCTCGGCCGCCAGGAAGGCGGCATCGCCACCCGCCTCCGAGGCCTCGGCCTCCTCCCCGAAGACCAGAAGCTGCTATGAGTTCAGCATCCACAACTGTCTGCCAGCGAGACCCTTTTGTGATCCGTTGGAGCGGTCGGCGACAATGGCGCGATGCAGGCAGAGGCGCACTTGGGTCCCGGCGGCGCAGTCCCGGATGGGCAGGCGACGTCCGGCGATCCCGCCTCGGTGTCGCAGGAAGAGTCCGGCGCGAGGGAGTCGGGCGCGAAGGAGTCTGGCACGGGGGAGTCCGGCGCGTGGGAGGTGGTTCGCGCGGCGCTGGTGGACCAGACCGGTCTCGTTCGGGCGCTCGCGTCCGGTCGTCGTCGCGGGCTGGAGCCGCCGCACTACCTTCGGGTCGAGCTGCGGTACGTCGACCTCAAGGGGCACCGTCACCTGCAGATCACCGAGTTCGACGAACGCCAGGCCCACACCCGCAACGTCGCGGGACCCGAAGTCGAGAAGGCCGTCGACGAGCTTCTGGACCTGCCGTACGGGACGTGGCACGTCGAGACGACCGCCGAGACACTGCGGCTGCGCTACACCAAGAAGGGCAAGGAGCTGCTGCACCGGCAGGAGGACAGCCGCGAGCAAGAGACCAGCCACGACCGGGTGAAACAACGTGTGCTCGACCCAGCCGCGCCGTTCCTGATCGAGCTGGGCATCAGCGACCACCACGGCCGGGTGAAGCCGTCGAGGCAGGCTAAGTACAAGCAGATCGAGGAGTTCTGCAAGCTGCTCGAGCCGGCTCTGGACGAGGCGGTCGCTGCTGGCCGGATCGCGACCGGTCGACCGCTGCAGGTGGTCGACCTCGGCTGCGGCAACGCCTACCTGACCCTGGCCGCATATCACCTGCTGGCCTCGGCCGGGCACGACGTCCGGATGACCGGTATCGACCACAACCCCGCCGCCCGGAAACGGAACACCCGGGTGGTCGAGGCGCTCGGCTGGCAGGAGCACCTGCGCTTCGTCGACGCGACCATCCAGGCCGCGGAGCTCGACGTACGCCCCGACGTCGTACTGGCGCTGCACGCGTGCGACACGGCCACCGACGACGCCCTGGCGCGGGCGGTCGGCTGGGAGGCTCCGCTCGTCCTCGCAGCTCCGTGCTGTCATCACGACATCCAAAAGCAGCTCAAGAGCGTCACACCACCGGCGCCTTATGCGCTGATGACGCGATATGGCATCGTTCGTGAGCGGTTCGCCGACGTCCTGACGGATTCTCTCCGGGCGGCGGTCCTGAGACAGGTGGGATACCGAGTGGAGGTCGTGCAGTTCGTGGACAGTCAGCACACCCCGCGCAACCTCCTGCTGCGGGCCGCGCGTACCGGCGCCAAACCCACCACCGAACTCCAGTCCGAATATCAGACGCTGATCACCGAGTGGCAGGTCAAGCCACGCCTGGCACAGCTCCTGCTCCCGCCGACCGATCAGGCGGCCGGCTCCGAGGTGACGCCTTGAGACACCTCCGGACAACCTCCGCCCTGACCGCCCCGGTCCGGACTGCGCTGGCCCTTACGGCCGCGGCCTTGATCGCCTTGGCCGGCGCCGCCCTGCCCAGCGCGGCCTCGGCCACCGGTTCGGCCACCGCGACCGCTCCGGTTGCTCACTCCGCTCCGGCCGCGTACTCCGCTCCGGCGGCTCACTCCGCGCAGGCTGCTGCTTTGCTGCCCGCGGCGGATCCGACGCCGGCGGCGAAGAAGCTGTTCACGATCCGGGACGCGCGGATCAAGGAGTCGTCGGGGCTGGCGAAGAGCCAGAAACACCCGGGCATCTACTGGACCGTGAACGATTCGAGCGACACCGCCCGCGTGTTCGCCATCGACACCAGCGGCAAGGTGAAGGCGGTCCTGCGGTTCAACGCGCAGGTGAAGGACGTCGAGGCGGTCGGGGTCGGTCGCGACGGCACGATCTACGTCGCGGACATCGGCGACAACAAGGCCAACCGGGACATGATCGAGATCTACACGATGCCGGAGCCGGCGACGCTGGAGGATTCCGCCAACGTCAAGTACCACCGGTTCGACTTCACGTATCCGGACGGGGCGCACGACGCCGAGACGTTGCTGGTCGAGCCCGGTACCAACCAGCTCTACATCGTCACGAAGACGACGAAGGGCACCGGCGGGATCTACGCGGCCCCGCCGGCACCCTCGCGCGAGGGTACGAACGAGCTGACCAAGCTCGCCCCGGCGCCGTCCGGCGCCATCACCGACGGCACGTTCCTCCCGGACGGGCAGCGTGCGGTGTTCCGGACGTACGTCGACATCGCCACCGTCGCGTGGGGTGACACCCCGACCGTGATCGCCCGCGGCGCTGTTCCGTTCGGCCAAGGGGAGTCGATCGCCGTCGGTCAGACGGACAACACGGTCCTGGCCGGCAACGAGGGTCCCAACTCGGCGGTCTACCAGGTCCAGGTCCCCGCCAAACAAGCCGCCTCACCACCGCCCGCCGGCGCCACCGCGGCCCCCAAACCCGCCGCCGGCGCCGATGCGAATGGCACCGGCTCCAGCAAGAGTCACAACCTGCGCTGGATCCTGATCGGCGCCGCCCTCTTCGCCCTCATCATCACCATCTTCACCTTCCCCCCGGGCCGCCGCGAACGCCAGGACCGCATGGCCGAAAACGCCCGCCTCACCGGCCAATCCCAAACCACCCCCCGCCGCCGCCACCACGCCTAGTCCCACCAGCGGCACCCCTCGCCCAAAGCAGGCGGCAGACAGACAACAGCCGCCGACCCCGGGGAGGGCACGGCGGCTGTTGGGAGTGCGTGGTTACTTCAGGCGTTCGACGACGTAGTCGATCGCCTGGGTGAGCTTTTCGACGTCGTCGGGGTTGACGGCGGGGAACATGGCGACGCGGAGCTGGTTGCGGCCGAGCTTGCGGTAGGGCTCGGTGTCGACGATGCCGTTGGCGCGCAGCGTCTTCGCGACCGCGGCGGCGTCGATCGCGTCGTCCAGGTCGACGGTGCCGATGACGAGTGAGCGAGCGTCCGGGTCCTCGACGTACGGCGTGGCGTACTCGGACTTCTCGGCCCAGGTGTAGAGCCGGGTGCTCGAGTCGGTCGTCCGGCCGACGCTCCAGTCCAGGCCGCCCTGGCTGTTGATCCAGTCGGTCTGCTCCGCCATCAGGAACAGCGTCGCCAGCGACGGCGTGTTGTACGTCTGGTGCTTGCTGGAGTTGTCCACGGCGGTCGCCAGGTCCAGGAACGCCGGGATCCACCGGCCGGTCGCGGTGATCTCCTCGACCCGCGCCAGCGCGGCCGGGCTCATCACGGCGATCCACAGACCGCCGTCCGAGGCGAAGCACTTCTGCGGCGCGAAGTAGTAGACGTCGACCTCGTTGATGTCGACGGGCAGGCCGCCCGCGCCCGAGGTGGCGTCGATCGCGACCAGCGCACCCTCGTCGGCGCCCTCGACCCGCTTGACCGGGGCCATCACGCCAGTGGAGGTCTCGTTGTGCGGCCAGGCGTACAGGTCGACGCCGGCTTCGGCGACCGCGACCGGTCGCGTACCGGGGTCGGACTTGACGATGGTCGGGTCGGCCAGGTGCGGCGCGAGCTGCGCGGCCTTGGCGAACTTCGAGGAGAACTCACCGAAGCTCAGGTGCTGGCTCTTCTCCCGGATCAGCCCGAACGTCGCGATGTCCCAGAACGCGGTCGACCCGCCGTTCCCGAGCACCACCTGGTAGCCGTCCGGCAGCTGGAACAAGTCGGAAACACCCTGCTGGACCCGGGCCACCAGGTTCTTCACCGGCGCCTGCCGGTGCGACGTACCGAGCAGCTTGGCGCCCTCGGTCGCCAGCGCGGCGACGGCCTCCGGGCGTACCTTCGACGGACCGGCACCGAAGCGGCCGTCCGCGGGCTTGAGCTCTGCAGGAATCAGAATCTCGCTGGTCACCAGCGTTTTCCCTTCGTCGTCTGCGTTCAGAAAGCCGACGACGCTGTCAGCGCACCCCATCCTCCCACACCCCACCACAGGCCCCCGCGCGGGTCTCACCAACCACCGCTCCACCGGGGTCGTCCACGGGTACGGCGACGTACCCGTGGACGGGGGAGTCACTCGTGCTTGCGGGTGAGCTTGTGGACGCCGGTCATGAGCGCGACGGGACCGTCCGGAGTGTCGGTCCACTCGCCACACGCGCCGCCACCTTCGGCGACGTCGAGCTCCAGCTCGGAGCCGTCCATCCGCAGCGCGGGGTGGTAGTACTGCGCCACCTTCTCCGCGTCGCCCTCGATGTAGTGGCCGATCAGCGCGCGCCGGAAGCGGTCCGTGGTGACGTTCGGGTTGCTCCCGTGCACCAGTGCACCGTGGAAGAACAACACGTCGCCCGGCTCCATCTCCACCGGTACGGCGCCCTCCGGGTCAGGAAGCGGGACGGTGATGTCGGTGAAGCTGACCGTGGTGTCCGCCTTCTCGGTGCACAGGATCGGCCAGCGGTGACTGCCGGGCACGACCTCGAGGCAGCCGTTCGCGCGATCGACCCGGTCGAGCGCCATCCACGCGGCCACGCAGGTGCCCGGCTCGGCCTTCAGATAGAAGTTGTCCTGGTGCAGCGCCTGGCCGCGGGAGCCCGGCGGCTTGAAGTAGATCATCGTCTGCACCGCGTACGGCGACCTGCCGAGCAGCGCCGTCATCACCTCGTCGATGCGCGGGTCGATCATCCAGCGCAAGGAATCCTCGTCCCACCGGTGCATCTGCGCCATCCGCGGGTACCGCTTGAGGGGATCCCGGGCGGTCGCACTGTGGCCGGCGAAGTCGTGGGGATCGGCTCCGCGGTGCCGCAGCTCCATGTAGTGGTCCCGCAGTTGGTCGACCTCGTCGATGCCGAACAGCCCGCGCACCAAGGTGTACCCGGTGCGCTCGAACTCGTCCCGGTACACCGCGGACTGTTCCTCGATGTTGTATGAAACGCTCATGCACGACTCCCGCGACTCTGGCTTAGTCTGCCTGTGAACACCAATTCTCCTGCCCGGATCCGGACTCCGGCCACGGAGGATTCACGCGAGGAGTTGAACTTTTGGTGCATCGCCTGACGCTCGAGATCCGCTCGCCGCCGACGTTCTGGCGGTGTGAGCCGAGCTGGTCGTGGACGTCGCGCGTACTGTCCGACCACCTGTTGTGGTGTGTGCTCGACGGCCGCGGGTCGCTGGAACTGGATGGCGAGCGGCAGGAGCTGCACCGCGGGGTCTGCGCCGTGTTCCAGCCAGGGGACGCGCCGAAAGCGACGCACGATCCGCATCGGCGACTGCTGGTCTTCGGGATGCATTTCGACAGCAGCCCACGCGCTGCGACCGAGCCACGTTGGGGTGAGGTGATGGACCGCGAGCTCCTCGGGGTGCTCGCGCGTACGAGCGACGCGTCGTACCGCCGGGACGATGCGCTGGGCCGACGGCAGGTCGAGCTGTGCCTCGAACACTTGATCGGCCTGATCTGGGACGCCGCACACAACCCGGGCCGGCGAGCGACCGACACCGCGGTCGACGAGATCGCCCGGCAGTTGCGGCAGGACCCCGGCCGGGACTGGACCGTGGCCGAGATGGCCCGCCGGGCGGCGTTGTCCCGGGCTCAATTCACCCGCCGGTTCGTCGCGCAGTTCGAGATGTCGCCGGCGCAGTACCTCATCCAGTCGCGGATCGACCGCGCGCACGAGCTGCTGACCGAGACCGGCATGACGGTCACCCAGACCGCTGCCGCCCTCGGCTACACAGACGTCCCGTACTTCAGCCGCCAGTACAAGGAACGCACCGGCCGCTCACCAAGCCAGGACCGTTAGGCCCAGTCCGGGTTCCAGCCCACGATGGAGTCGGCCGGGCGGGTGCTCGGACCGGAGTAGATCGCGGACGGGCGGATCAGCCGGCCGGTGCGCTTCTGCTCGAGTACGTGCGCACTCCACCCGGCGGTGCGTGCACAGGTGAACATCGACGTGAACATCGGCGGCGGCACCTCCGCGAAGTCCAGGACGATCGCCGCCCAGAACTCCACGTTGGTCTCCAGCACCCGGTCCGGCCGCCGCTCCCGCAGCTCCGCCAGCGCAGCCTGCTCCAATGCCTCCGCGACCTCATAGCGCGGTGCCGCCAGCTCACGCGCCGTACGACGAAGCACTCGAGCGCGTGGGTCCTCCGCGCGATAGACGCGGTGCCCGAAGCCCATCAAACGCTCGCCCGCGTCGAGTAGACCCTTCACGTACGAGCGGGCGTCACCACCGCGCTCCACGCCCTCGATCATCGTCAGCACGCGCGCCGGGGCCCCACCGTGCAACGGGCCGGACATCGCTCCGACCGCACCGGACAGGGCCGCGGCGACATCGGCACCGGTCGACGCGATCACCCGTGCTGTGAAGGTGGATGCGTTCATCCCGTGCTCGGCCGCGGACGTCCAATACGCGTCCACCGCCTGTACGTGCTTGGGATCCGGTTCACCACGCCACCGGATCATGAACCGCTCGGTGATCGTCTTCGCCTTGTCCACCTCGCGTTGCGGCACCATCGGTTGCCCGATGCCACGAGCCGCCTGAGCGACGTATGACAGAGCCATCACCGCGGCCCGGGACAGGTCTTCCCGAGCCTGTACGTCGTCGATGTCGTAGAGCGGCCGCAGACCCCAGGCGGGTGCGAGCATCGCCAGCGCGGACTGTACGTCGACGCGCACGTCACCGGTGTGGACCGGCAGCGGGAACGGCTCGGCCGGCGGGAGGCCCGGGGTGAACGCGCCGTCGACCAGCAGACCCCAGACATTCTCGAACGGCACCCGGCCGACCAGGTCCTCGATGTCCACGCCGCGGTAGCGCAGCGCCGAACCTTCCTTGTCCGGCTCGGCGATCTGCGTGTCGAAGGCGACCACGCCCTCCAGCCCGTGCTGCACCTCGGTCCTCGGATCTGACATGCGACTCCCTCGTCCTCGTGGTCGGTCCGCGGCCCACCAATAACCGCGCACCGGGCGCCCAGGCAGCATAGTTCTCGCCGGTAACCTCCGGACAGAGGTGTGACCAGCTCGGCACGTCGCGTGGTGGACCCGTCCCGCCAGTACGCTCGACGATATGGCAGCCAAGCCCAACCCCGCCCTCGGGCTCGTGCTCGGGATCATCGCCGGTTACGCCGGCGTCGTCGGCGCCTCGTACGCCGGTGCCAAGGTGCAGATCGTCCGCCAGGTCAGGTTCGACAGCATCGACAAGCACGGTGTGCTGTGGCTTGCGGTGTTGCTCCTCATCGCCGCCGTGCTCGGTCTGCTGATGGCGGGCCGCACGATCGGTGCCGGTGTCATGGTCGGAGCCGGCACGCTGATGGCGCTCGCCGGGCTGGCCGTTCAGGTTGCGCCGATCCGTCAGGTGTCCGACCTGCTCACGCTGTTCCAGGTCCCCGGCTCCAAGATTCCGCCGTACCTGCTGATGGACGGCTCGGTGCTGCTGCTCGGGGTCGTCCTGCTGATCGCCGGCATCGGGCGCTGGATCTCCGACGCCAGGGTTGCGAGACTCCAGGGTCCGGGACAGCTCCAGGACACGGGCGGCTACCCCCCGATGTTCCCGGGACAGCAGCCGCGGCAGTGGGGTGGGTACCCGGGCCAGCAGCAACAACCGCCGCACCCGGGCCAGCCGCAGCAATAGCAGTACCCGGGCCAGCAGCCCCCGCGATAACTTTCGCCGCGGAGCCTGCATCAGGCTCTGCATGGAGACGCTGATCGCCTACGCCTTCTCCCATGACGGTGTGGTGCGGGCTGCCGCGGGCCGGGCCCGCGTCGAGGCGTACTACGGCGACCTCTGGGATCACCAGGCCAAGCACCAGGGGTACGACGGCAGCACGATCGGACTGCACGTCTGGGACAGGCCCGACGTCCACTGCTTCTGGCCGTCCTGGCACGACGCCGGTGATCTCCGCGTGGCCAGCCTGCACACGCCACTCGGCTATCAGCGTGTCGTCGGCGATGTCGCGCCGTACGACGCTCCCGGTCAGCTGGCGCGAGCGGTACGGCGTACTCCGGCGAGCTTCCTCGAACTGGCGCCACCGTTCACCATGGCCGTGCTGGACGCGGCGGACGAACGGCTGGAGCTGTTCACGGACTCCGTCGGTGTCGGCCGTCTGTTCCAGTTGCGACTGTCCGACGGCTGGGTGTGGAGCAACCGCCCGGTCGCAGCGCTGCTCTTCGCCGGTGAGCCCGCGACGGCGGCTGCGCGCGGCTGGAACTTCGCGGCGGCCTGCGGCTGGTTCATGGACGACAGCACGCCGTACGACGGGGTGCTGGCTGTGCCGGGAGCGACACACATCCTTGCCGATGGCAGCCGTCGGCAACGGACGGTCAGCCGGATCGAGACAGCCAGTGTGTGGTCGACGGACAGTCCGGACACGGTGGAGGAGACGGCCGAAGCACTGCAGGACGTGGCGAGGTCGGTGGGACGGCTGTGGCCTGGCCGGCCGACGGTCGACCTGAGTGGCGGCCGGGACTCCAGAGTGGTGGCGGCGGCGTTCCTGGCCGCCGGTGTGGATCTCAAACTCAACAGCTACGAGGCAGTGCCTGGTGAGCTGGAGGTGGCGGAGTCACTCGTCGGTACGCTGCCGGTCGCTGTCGAACACGTCGTTAGTCGTAAGACTCCGGGGAAGCCGGTACGACCGCAGCAGGCCAAGCCGCAGCCACTGGAGCTGGTGGATCGGGCGCAGCGGTGGCATCGGTATGCGGAAGGGCTTCGGCCGGCGAGCTATCTGTTCCATACGCCGCCGAAGAGCCTTACGTCGGTTGATCATCTGGCGATCGGCGGGGCTGGTGGAGAGGTTGCCCACGGCCACTTCTATCCGGCCGACGTACTGCAACTCGATGCGCTGCCGCTGGATCGCAAGGTGCATGCCTTCAGCAACCGCCTGCAGGTTCGGCTGACGCCGACCGCGGGGCCGAGTGAACCCGCGCGTGCTGCGGTGGCTGAGCAGATCGAGCGTGTTCTGCGAGACGCGGTGCATGGGGGGATCGAGAACGCGACGATGATCGACTACTTCTACGTGGTCGAGCGGCTGCGGCGGTGGGGTACGACGGGGGAGCGGAGTGGGGTGGTGTCGCCGTTGCTGATCCCGGCGTTCGTGCGGGCCGCGTTCGCGCTCGATCCGTCCGAGCGGGTCGACAACGCCCTGCACCGCGCTCTCGTACGTCGCCTTGTCCCGGAGTGGGCCGACATCCCGTTCTTCCAGCCTGCCCAGGTCGCACCGCGCGGAACGCCTACCCAGATCCGGCGCCTGGCCGACGCGCCCGACCGCGAGCTGATCGAGAACCTCTTCGGCGACGTCGAGGGCTTCGATCCCCGAGCACTCAACACGCTGTGGGTGGCGTCCGTCGCCGGTGCGAGCTCAGCCGCCGGCGAAGCCACCCTCCGCCAAGCTCTCTGGCGCGCCACCTTCGACCACCACCTCGCCGAGATCAACAGTCACTTGCCGGGGACCACCCCTGCACCCGTTCGGCTGCAGACAGTTGCGCCGGTTCAACCGAAACCACCAGCCCGACGACTCGCGCGAAACCCTGCGATCCGCGCCCTTGCCCACACCGGCCTCTGGCGGTGGTTCCGGGGGACTGCGGTTGGGCGTGGGTGGCGGAGCCTCGGCAAGTAAGTAGGCTCGGAGCGTGGATCTTGCGGAGATGCGGCGTGTGTACGGGCTGGGGGAGTTGCTCGAGAGTCAGGTGGACTCCGATCCGATCGTGCAGTTCCAGGCCTGGTTGACGCAGGCGACGGAGGCGGGGTTGCCGGAGCCGAACGCCATGGTGCTCGCGACCGCCGACAACAACGGCCGGCCGTCGGCGCGGACTGTGCTGCTGAAGCGGTTGGATCAGCGCGGTCTCGTCTTCTACACCAACCAGCAGTCCCGCAAGGCCGAGGACCTCGCGGCGAACCCGCACTGCGCGCTGGTGTTCCCGTGGCACGCGATGGAGCGTCAGGTCCGCGTCGAAGGCACCGTGACCAAGCTCCCCACCGACGAGGTCGACGAGTACTTCGCCGGCCGCCCACGCGGTTCACAGCTCGGCGCGTGGGCCTCGCAGCAGAGCCAGCCGATCGAGTCCCGCGAGGAGCTCGACCTGCAGTACGCGTCGTACGAGCGCCAGTGGCCGGAGGGCACCGAGATCTCGACGCCGTACTTCTGGGGCGGCTACCTGGTCGAGCCGGAGGCGTTCGAGTTCTGGCAAGGCCGCACCGGCCGCCTCCACGACCGCCTGGCCTACCGCCGCACCAACTCGTCCGGCTGGGAGTTGCTCAGGCTCCAGCCCTGAGAGCCCTGAGAGCCCTGCGGTTCCTCGCGGAAGCCGTACCGCGCCCACCACCGCAGGAGCGGCTTCGGCGCCCACCAGTTCGCCCGGCCGAGCAGCCGCATCGTCGCCGGCACCAGCAACGCGCGCACGATCGTCGCGTCCAGCGCGATCGCGATCACCAGCCCGACGCCGATCATCTTCACGAACACGATGCCCGAGGTCGAGAACGCGGCCACCACGATGATCAGCAGCAACGCCGCACTGGTGATGATCCCGCCGGTCCGCTGCAGCCCGAGCGCGACCGCCTGCGTGTTGTCGCCGGTCCGGTCGTACTCCTCCCGGATCCGGCTGAGCAGGAACACCTCGTAGTCCATCGACAGCCCGAACAGGACGGCGAACAGCAGCACCGGGTTGGTCGCGTCGAGGAACCCGGCCGGGGTGAAGTCGAGCAGCCCGGACAGATGCCCGTCCTGGAAGATCCACACCATCGCCCCGAACGCCGCCGACAGCGACAGCACGTTCATCACCAGCGCCTTGGCCGGCAGCACGAAGGAGCCGAAGGCAAGGAACAGCAGGACGAACGTGACCAGCACGATGAACCCGGCCATGTACGGCGCCCGCTCCTTCAACACGTCAAGGAGGTCGATCACCGCCGCCGTCTCACCACCGACCTCGACCTGGGTCCCACCCGGCGCCGCGACCGCCCGCACACCGTGTACGACGTCCCGCGCGGGCAACTCCTGCGCGGTGTAATGCGTGTGCACGACCACCGACGCGACGCCGTTCTCGTAGCCCCCGAGCTGAGCGTCGTCGACATCGGCAATCTTCCGCAGAGACCCCAGGTACGGCGACAGCGCGGCAGCCGGATCGGCCGGCGGCGAGGAGAACCGCACCGCCACGAAGATGTCCGACCCGCCGGCGCCGGCGAAGTCGCGCTGCAGGGTCTCGGTCACGGTCCGCGAGGTCGCGCCGGACGGCAACGCCCGATGGTCGACCCCACCCAACTGCGCCTGCAGGAAGGGAATCCCGAGGATCAGCAGCACCGGGATCAGCACCAGCACATACCGCACCGGCCGCCGCATCACACTGTGCGCGAGCCGATACCAGGCCCCGTGCTCGGCGGCAGCCTTACGGGACTTGAAGACCCGCAGACTGTTGACCCGATGGCCGAGCACCGCGAGGAGTGCCGGCAGTGCGGTCAACGCCGCCGTCATCGCCACGACCACTGCGGCCACACCGCCGTACGCCATCGAGCGCAGGAACATCACCGGGAACAGTGCCAGGCTGCTGATCGCGACCCCGACCGTGACGCCGGAGAACGCGACCGTCCGCCCGGCCGTCGCCATCGTCGCGGTCAGCGCCGTCTCCACATCATTGCCCTTGGCAAGCTCCTCGCGGAACCGGGTGACGATAAACAATGCGTAGTCGATCGCCAGCCCGAGCCCGATCATCGTGACGATGTTGATCGAGAAGATCGACACATCGGTGACCGCGGACAGCCCGCGCAGCAACACGAACGCGCCCAGGATCGCGAGCGCGCCGACGAAGAGCGGCAGCGACGCCGCGACCAGACCACCGAAGACGACCACCAGCAGCACCAGCACGATCGGCGTCGAGATCGTCTCGGCCCGGACGATGTCGTGTTCGGTCTGCGTGTTCACCTCGTCGAACACCGCGATCTCGCCACCGACCTTGGCGTCCAGTCCGGGCGGGGCGGTCCGGACCTTGTCGGCGATCCGATGGAACGTCGCCAGCCGTTCCTCCTGATCCGCGCCGGCCAGCGTCAGTACGGCGTACGTGCTGTGCTGGTCCTTGGACACGAACACCGGCGACTTGGTGTTCCAGTAGGTCTTCGCGCCGGTCACCTCGGCGGACGGCAACGTGGACAGGTGCTGCTCGACGAACTGCCGGAAGGCAGGGTCTGCGACGGTCTGCGAAGAACTCCGGTAGAGCACGATCACGTCGGTGCCGGTCCGGCCGACGTTCTGCTCGATCGTCGCGACCGCGCGGGCGGCCTCGGTGTTCGGCGCGTCGAAGCCGCCGTTGGCCAGCGAGCCGAACACGCCGGTGCCCCAGGCCAGCCCGAGGGCGACGAAGACTCCGGTCAGGGCGAGCACCAGACGGCGGCGCCGGTACGTGAAGTGGCCGAGCGTCTCGAACACGAACTCTCCCCAGGGCGGTAGATTTGAGCGGCAGCTGCTTCAGCTAACACTGTTAACTGTTAACGGTGTTAACTCTAAACACCTGCCCTACGGCGATGTCAAGGAGAGTTTTCGAGTGGACCTCGGTGGGACCGGGCGGGACCGGCGGCGAGCGGCGACGCTGGCCGAGATCAAGGCGGCTGCCCGCCGGCTACTGGTCGGCGGCGGCACGGCCGCGGTCGGCCTGCGCGCGGTCGCTCGCGAACTCGGCCTCACCCCGCCCGCGCTCTACCGGTACTTCCCGAGCCACGAGGCCCTCATCGGCGCCCTGATCGCCGACCTGTACGACGAACTGACCGCGGCGCTGATGGCACTGCAGAGTTCTGACGAGGATGTCGATCTGGGGGCGCGCCTCTACCTGCTGGCCAACGGCTTGCGGGACTGGGGACTGGCGCATCCGGCCGAGTTCGCGCTCCTGTTCGGTACTGCGGTTGCGAGCCCGGACGCGGAGGACCACGAGGAGACTCCGCCGCATCAGGCCGCGATGCGCTTCGGATCGGTGTTCAAGGACCTGGTGGCGCAGATCTGGCACTGGAAGCCGTTCCCGTACCCGCCCGACGAGGCGCTGGGGGCCGAGCTGATCGCTCAGCTGAGCTGCGAGTCAGAGCACTTCGGCGGGATGCCGGCCGGTGCCATCTATCTGTCGCTGACCTACTGGACGAGGCTCTACGGCCTGATCTGCATGGAGATCTTCGGTCAGCTGCACTGGGTGCTTCCGGACGCCTCCGCCTACTTCGAGGCGCAGCTCTTCGAGATCGGCCAGGCTCTCGGTCTCGACTGCCCGCCGCCCGAGTAGACGTGAAAAAGCCCGCGGGCACTTCCAGAACGCGACCGGGTGGCCGAACTCTGGGTCAGGCGGACTGACCTGACTGCCCGCGGGCCCGGTGGCTGGCGTTGAATTGGCCGACCACTTGTCCCACTTATTCAGTGGTTGGCGGTTAGCCCGCCGCCACCTCACGAGTCCGATAGCAATTCATGCGTTGGACCACCTCCCTTCGCGTGTACTGCGAACTTACTGTCCGCGCGCCCGGGGTTCAACCAGTTTTCGCCCAGGGATGAACGACAATCGAACCCATGACCTGCATCTCTGCTTGAGTGCAGTAGGGTTTGAGGGTGTCGGCGAGTCAACGCCCGGTCGGCGGGGTGGATTACCCGCGGACCTACCAAGAGTTC
>NZ_JBEZYF010000064.1:0-52591 GCF_040638415.1 Kribbella sp. NPDC026596
GCCGACTCGATCAAGGACATCTCGATGCGCCTGGGCCCGGCGCAGTTTCAGGCCGCGTCCTTGTGCGGTGCCTCTGCGATGACCTCGCGCTCGACGCGGCCGTCATCGATATCCGTGGCGTCCGCGAGCAAGGTCTGGGCCACCGACAGTTCCTCGGGTGGGCAGCGGACCTCGAAGTGGGTTGGTACGACCTCGGTCGTGATCGCGTCGGGCCGGTTCCGGACGAGTCCCCGGAACAACCCCCACAGCCCGCCGATCAGAACGCCGTACACGAAGCCCCACACGACGACGGCCAGGCCGGTCAGCGTGGTCTCGGCCACGAGCGTGATGAAGACCGCCGCCAGTACGCCGAGCAGCGCGCCCTGGAGCGCCCCGACGCCGGTGAGTCGCGCGACCGGGATGACCTGATGTCTCTCCGCCTGCCGGAGTTCGGCGCCGACCACCTCCAGGCTCCCAGCGTCCATCCCGTAACTTCGCAGGTACCCGACCGTCCGCTGAGCATCCTCGAAGCTGCTCACCGAAGCGATCACACTGCTGGGGACAACGGGCACCTGGCCGGTCCGCATACCAATCTCCTCCTCTGGTCGTCATGGGGTTCTCCCCACAAGTACCAGACGGCCGAAGCTTCTAAACGGTTGGCACTCAGCGGCTGATCGTCACGCGCAGGATCCGGTCGTCGCCATCCCGGGTGTCACCGCGGCCGTCGGTGTTCGACGTGGTCAGCCACAGCGAGCCGTCCGGCGCCACCTCGACGGTGCGCAATCGCCCGTACTGGTTGGTGAAGAACGCCTGCGGCTCACCGACTCGCTTGCCATTGGCAACGGGAATGGCCCAGAGCCGCTGCCCCCGCAGCGACGCCATGAAGACGTGCCCCTGGGCGAACGCGATCCCGGACGGCGAGGCGTCGGAGGTGTGCCACTGGGCGATCGGGTCGGTCATCCCGTCCAGCTCGCTGATCCCCTCGGCGGCCGGCCAGCCGTAGTTCGCGCCGGGCGTGATCGCGTTCAGCTCGTCCCACGTGTTCTGGCCGAACTCGGCGGCGTACAACTGGTTGCCGTCGAACGCGAGGCCCTGCACGTTCCGGTGGCCCTTGGTGATCCAGACACGTCCGTCCGGGTTGCCCGGCGCGGCCTTCCCGTCCGTGGTGATGCGCAGGATCTTCCCGCCCAGCGACCCGTCGTCCTGCGAGTTGGGCCGATCCGCGCCGTCGCCGGTACCGGCGTACAGATAGCCGTCAGGCCCGAACCGCAGCCGGCCGCCGTTGTGGATCGCGGCGGCCGGGATCCCCTCGAGGATCACCTGCTGGTCGGACAACCGACCGTCCTGGTACGTGATCCGGGCGATCCGGTTGTCGTCGCCGCCGGAGTAGTACGCGTAGATGTACGGCCGCCCCGGATACCCAGGATCGACGGCCAACCCCAGCAGCCCACCCTCGGAGGATGCGTTCACGTCATCCACCTCGCCGACGTCACTCACCTGCCCGTCGGCGATCCGCTTCACCTTCCCCGAGTCCCGCTCCGCCACCAGAGCAGTCTTGTCAGGCAGAAACGCCAGCCCCCATGGCACCTCGATCCCCGTCGCCACAGTCGAAGCCACCGCCAGCTTCACCGACACCTGCCCGCCGGCCGTCGTAGAGCTGGCCGGCGCGGACGTAGTCTGCGAAGCCGGCGCGTCGTCGGAGCACCCGGCCACCAACGCCAACGCCGTCAACACGACCGCGGCGCCACCCCGTTGCCTGACCTTGGTCCCGCCCACGCCGTCTCCTCCGGTAGTCCTGTAGGTACTACTACACCGCGGACCGCCAAATGGTTCAGCCGAGCCAGGTGGGGCGGAGGGGGATGTGGGCGTTGGCCTGGTCGTCGAGTTTTACGGCGAGGATCTGGTGAAGTTGGGTGTTGTTGCGTTCGAAGCCGACGCGGCAGGCGGCCAGGTAGAGGCCCCAGATCTTGGCGGTGGCGTGGCCGACCTCGGCGACGGCCTCGTCCCAGTGGGCGACGAGGTTGTCGGACCAGGCGGCCAGGGTGAGGGCGTAGTGCTCGCGAAGGTTCTCCTCGTGGCGGACCTCGAAGCCGGCGTCCTGCGCCTCGGCGATGATGCGGCCGGAGCCGATCAGTTCGCCGTCGGGGAAGATGTAGCGGTCGATGAACGCGCCGGTCGAGCGGTACCGGTTGTCGGGCCGCGTGATGCTGTGGTTCAGCAGCCGGCCGCCGGGCTTCAGCCGGTCGAGCAGGAAACCGAAGTACGACGGGTAGTTGCGGACGCCGATGTGTTCGGTCAGGCCGATCGAGCTGATCGCGTCGAAGTCCCGCTCCGCCACGTCGCGGTAGTCGAGGAACCGCACCTCGGCCCGGTCCTCCAGCCCTTCCCGCCTGATCGCGGCGGCAGCCCACTCGGCCTGCGCCGCCGACAACGTGACGCCGAGCGCGGTCACGCCGTACTCGCGGGCCGCGTGCCGGACCATGCCACCCCAGCCGCAGCCGACGTCGAGCAACCGCATCCCCGGCTTGAGGTCCAGCTTCCGCGCGACCAGGTCGTACTTCTCGTACTGCGCCTGCTCCAGCGACGCGTCCGTGGACGTGTAGACGGCGCAGGTGTAGGTCATCGACGGCCCGAGGATCCACTCGTAGAACGCGTTCGACACGTCGTAGTGGTGGTGGATCGCCGCCTTGTCCCGCGACTTCGAGTGCCGCAGCCCTTCGAACGTACGACGCCACTTCGGCAGGTGCTCCTGCGGCGGGGGAGGCGGGGGCTTCAGGTGACTCCAGCCGAGCCCGCGGACGATCCGGAGCGCCTCCGACGGCGTCGGGCGCTCGAAGTGCAGCTGGTTGAGCATCATCCGCATCAGGTTGTACGGGTTGCCCGGGTGGGCACCGGTGATCTCCAGGTCGCCCATCACGTACGCGCGGACCAGCCCGAGGTCACCGGGCGCCGTGAGTACGTAGGACAGACCACGCTCGGAGGCCAGATGCATGTGGATCGGCGAGTCCTCCGGGCCGGTCGCGCTGCCGTCGTACGCCGTGAACCGGAACGGGAGACCGCCGGGAGTCACGGTCGTCAGTGCGTCAGCGATAGAAACCTGGGTCGCGAGCGTCGTCATCGGCGCGTCACCGCCTTCTCGTAGAGCCCGGTCAGCCGGGCGTTCGGGTCGTAGCGTTTCTTCACCTCGGTCAGGGCCGGGACGTTGTAGAGCCGGTCGAAGGTGGCTCGGTCGTAGTAAGCGTCGGAGTACAGCGATTTGTGCCCGCCGAAATCGGTCACCGCCGTCTCGATGTGCCGGTTCACATCACCGTCCGCGGCGCCGGGAGCGATCGGCACAGTGCCCCAGAAGCCCACATTCACGTAGGTCCGGCCGGGCTGGAGCGGGTACAGCGGCCAGGCTGCCGACCCGCGCAGCCGCAGGGGACACAGCCACACCGGCCGCATTCCCACGTGCGCGTCGAACCAGCGCAGGAACCCCGCCAACCGGTCGACCGGGATCTCCACATCCTGGACAACGCGTTCACGATCCGGCTGGCCGCGGCGCCGGTTGATCCGCGCCGCGAACTGGTGCCGGTTCTCGAAGCCCACGATCTTGTGGAACACGTCACTGCGCCGCCAGCGGCGCGGCCACAGCCGTCGTACCAACGGCTTCTGGGCGCCGAACGCGGCCGAGCACCAGAACCAGTCGGTGTCCCAGCGCCACAGGTAGTCGTGCGCGGTGAGGAAATCCTTCTGCCGGTGCTGGATCGAGCGGTAGTAGATCTGCTGCCCGGTGTAGTCGCTGGTCCGGACGGCGGCGTCGCTGTTGCGGCCGAGGGTCAGGTAGGCCTCCGTCGGGCTGAACGCGACCCCGTCGACGAAGTGCACCGGCTCCCCGTCGTACGTGCCGGAGGCAACGATCTCGTCGATCGCCGGCGCCAGCTGGTCCAGGCCCAGGCGGACGTGCCGCAGAGCGACGTACGGCGAGATGCGGTCGAGCTCGATCTTCAGCCGGGTCGCGTAGCCGAGGGTGCCGTAGGAGTTCGGGAACATCCGGAACAGGTCCGCGTGCTCGCCCTCGGGCCGCGCGGTGACGACGTCGCCCGCGCCGGTGAGGATGTCGAGCTCGAGCACGGACTCGTGCGGCAGGCCGGCCCGGAACGACGACGACTCGATACCGAGCCCGGTCACCGCGCCGCCGAGGGTGATCGTCTTCAGCTGTGGCACGACCATCGGAGTCAGCCCGTGCGGGAGGGTCGCCGCGACCAGGTCCTCGTACGTGCACATGCCCTGCACGTCCGCGGTCCGGGCGGCCGGATCGACGCTGATCACCCCGGTCAGCTTCGACACGTCCAAGCCCGGGCGCTCGACCTCGGCCCGCGGCCGGAAGAGATTCGAACTGCGCTTCGCCAGCCGAACGGGCTCGCCTGCGGGAATGCGCTGATACGACTCCCGCAACCCCCCTACGGCTTGATCATGCTCGAGTGTCGCCGCCAGATCCGATGTCGAAGGCACCAATCCAGAGTACGACGACGCCCACCGTCTGGCACGGGAGTTCAAACTGTCCGCCCAGCCGAGTAGGTTCGGGGCATGGCTGATGTGGTGAAGGCATGGCTGCCCTGGGAGGACCCCGGTACCTTCCTCGACGGGTTGCCCGCGGGCTTCGACGTCGACTTCTTCGACGGTGGCGAGCTGCCGGCGTCGATCGGCGAGGTGGAGTTCTACGTGCCCGGCTACATGGGCGGCCAGAAGGTCGCCGAGGTGGTTCGGGAGATGCCCGCGCTGAAAGTGGTGCAGCTCCAAACAGCCGGCTTCGAGAATGTGCTGCCATACCTGGCCGAGGGCGTGACCTTGTGCAATGCCCGCGGGGTGCACGACGCTTCCACGGCCGAGCTCGCGGTCGGCCTGATCCTCGCGTCGTACCGTCGCCTGCCGCGAGCCGTGCGCAACCAGGAGCGGCAGACCTGGCCCTCGTCGTACGACGAGATCGACGACTCGCTCGCGGATCGCACGGTGCTGATCCTCGGGTACGGGTCGATCGGGGAGGCGCTGGAGCGGCGGCTGAGCGGGTTCGAGTGTGACGTGATCCGGGTCGCGCGGCGGGCGCGGGACGGCGTGCATCCGATCTCTGAGCTGCCGGAGCTGCTGCCGCGGGCGGATGTCGTCGTACTGCTGACGCCGGCGACGCCGGAGACCACGGGGATGGTGGACGCGAAGTTCCTGGCCCGGCTGAAGGACGGCGCCCTGCTGGTGAACGTCGCGCGCGGTGTCGTGGTGGATACCGAGGCGTTGCTGGCCGAGCTGGGCACGGGCCGGATCAGCGCCGCGCTGGATGTGACCGACCCCGAGCCGTTGCCTGCCGGACATCCGCTGTGGTCAGCTCCGAACGTGCTGATCAATCCGCACCGCGGGGGTGCCTCGACGGCGTTCGCGCCGCGGGTGGCCCGGCTGGTGCGCGCACAGCTGGAGCGCTACTCGGCAGGAGAACCGTTGATCAATGTGGTGGCGGGACCGCCACGCTAGGAGGAGGACAAGGATGTCCGAGGCCGTACTGCTGATCGGAACCAAGAAGGGGCTCTGGATCGGCCGGAGCGATGCCGCCCGGCAGAAGTGGGCGCTGGACGGCCCGGTGCCGGAGTTCGAGATGCAGGGTGTGTACGCCGTCGGGATCGACACCCGCGGTGAGCGGCCGCGGGTGTTCGCCGGCGGGACCAGCGAGCACTGGGGTCCGGCGGTCTTCCACTCCGACGACCTCGGGGCGACCTGGGCCGAGCCGCCGGAAGGGTCCATCGGCTTCCCCTCCGACGCCGAAGCCTCGCTCGAGCGGGTCTGGCAGATCCAGCCCGGTCCGGCTGGGCAGCCTGGCGTCGTGTACGCCGGGACCGAGCCGTCGGCGCTGTGGAAGTCGACCGACGGGGGAGTGACGTTCGAGCTGGTCCGCGGGCTGTGGGACCACCCGCACCGCAAGGAGTGGGGCGCCGGGTTCGGCGGGCAGGCGATCCACACCGTGCTGCCGCACCCGACCGATCCCGATCGGGTCAATGTCGCGATGTCGACCGGTGGGGTCTACCGGACCACCGACGGCGGTACGTCGTGGTCGCCGGCGAACCAGGGGATCCAGGCGAAGTTCTTCCCCGACCCGTATCCGGAGTTCGGCCAGTGTGTGCACAAGCTGGCGGCGCATCCCGACCTACCGGAGCGGATGTTCGCGCAGAACCACCACGGCGTCTATCGATCCGACGACGGCGGGGCGATCTGGAAGTCGATCGCGGACGGATTGCCGTCGGACTTCGGATTCCCGATTGCGGTGCATCCGCACGAGCCCGACACCGTGTACGTGTTCCCGCTGGTCGCGGACGCGAACCGGATCCCCACCGAGGGCAAAAGCCGGGTCTACCGTTCCCGTGACGCCGGGGCGACGTGGGAGCCACTGACCACGGGCCTGCCGGACGTGTCGTACGTACCGGTCCTGCGCGACGCCCTCACCACGGACACGGCCGACCCGGCCGGTGTGTACGTCGGCACCCGCGACGGCTGCGTCTACGCCAGTGCGGACGCGGGCGACACCTGGGTCGAGGTCGCGCGCCACCTGCCCGACGTACTCACGGTTCGCGCCGCGGTGGTCGGATGATCGCCGTCCGCCTGCCGACCGTGCTCCAGCCGTTCGCGTCCGGAGCCGATCGGGTGGAGGTCGACGGCACCACGGTCGGCGAGGTCTTCGCCGCCCTGGAACCCGTCCTGCGGCGCCGACTGACCGACGAACAAGGCGGCCTTCGCCGGCACGTCAACATCTACCTGGGCAACGACAACATCCGCGACCTGAACGGCCTGGACACCAAGCTGACCGACGGCGACGAGCTCCTCATCCTTCCCAGCGTCGCCGGCGGCTGACGACCGGCGAAAAGAAAAGACTGCAGTTTGCCGGCGCGCTTGGTTAGCGTTCGGCGGCATGAGCGAAGTACTTCTCCTGACCGGTGCACCCGGCTCGGGCAAGACGACCGTGGCCGCACTCGTCGCCGCAGCCGCGGCCCGCCCGCCGCACGCGCTCGACACCAGCCGGTTGGACGCCGCGAGTACGGCGGAGGCCGTCCGGGAGACGGTGCGGTCCGGGCGGGTTCGCCTGTGAGGACAGGGGGTTGGGCAAACGTTTGAGGGCCGTTGGCAACTGAGTGCGATGGGCCGGTGGCGGAGGGCGTGCACCGGGATCGAAGGGTTGTGACGGGGTCAGGCCCGGCTTACTGTCGGGCGGAGGAGCCGACGGCTCGGCCGTCGCCTGGGGGGCGCCTGGCGGAGGGGGCGCCTTCATGCATGCGTTTCTCGATCGGCTCGGCCGGGGGGCCGCTCGCCATCACTGGTTCGTGATCGCGGGCTGGCTGGTTCTGGTCGTCGGGCTGTTCGTGCTCCGGTCGGCCTTCGGCGGCACCTACGTCAACAACTACACGGTGCCGGGCAGCGAGTCCTCGGCCGGTCTGAACCTGCTGAACAAGGACTTCGCCAAGGCAGGCGGCTACTCGGGCTCGATCGTCTTCCACTCGACGTCCGGAACGGTGTCCGCGCAGGCCGACGCGGTCAAGACCACGATGGCCGATGTCGGCAAACTGCCCGACGTCGTCTCGGCCACCGACCCGCTCGCGACCAACCAGACGGCGTACATCTCCAAGGACGGGACGATCGTCAACGCACCGGTCTCGTTCTCCGTGGTGCCGGCCTCGCTCGACAAGAGCTACCTCGACTCGCTGAACGCCGCGGTCCAGCCGGCCCGGTCCGCCGGGCTCCAGGTCGAGTTCGGTGGCGGCGCGGGCCAGATCGGCAAACAGGCCGACGATGCGCTCTCGGAGGCGATCGGCCTCGCGCTCGCGTTGCTGTTGCTGTTCTTGATGTTCCGCTCGATCGTGGCTTCGGGACTGCCGCTGGTCGCCGCGGTCTTCAGCGTGGGCGGCGGTTTGGCAATCCTCGGCCTGCTCGCGGCCGTGAAGGACTTCCCGGTCTCGGCGCCGACTGTCGCCACCCTGCTCGGCCTCGGCGTGGCGATCGACTACGGCTTGTTCCTGGTGTCGCGCCATCGCGAACAGCTGGACGACGGCATGGGCGTCGAGCAATCGGTCGGCCGCGCCGAGTCGACGTCCGGCGCGGCGATCCTGGTCGCGGGCGGGACGGTCGTCATCGCGATCCTCGGCCTCTACGTCTCCGGCGTACCGTTCGTCGGTGCCCTCGGTCTCTCGTCGGCCATCGTCGTCGCGTTCACCGTCCTCGCCGCCCTGACGCTCATTCCGGCCCTGCTCGGCCTGGCGAAGCTCCTTGTCCTGAACCGGAAGGACCGCCACCACCTGGCCGAGGAGCGCGAGCTCGAGGCCGGACTCCCGGACGAGCAGGCCGTCGCGGAGCACCGAGCCGACGAGCGCGAGCGGCGCGATCTCAAGCACGAGCAGAGCGCCTTCGCCCGGTGGGGACGCAAGGTGAGCGACCGGCCCTGGCCGTACGGCATCGTCGCCACCCTGGTGCTGCTGATTCTCGCCATCCCGCTGTTCTCGATGAATCTGGGCCAGCTCGATGCGGGCACCGATCCGGCCGGGGACTCGAGCCGGAAGGCGTACGACCTGGTCGCGCAAGGGTTCGGACCGGGCGCCAACGGTCCGCTGACGGTCGTCGTACAGCTCCCGTCCGGCAGCGCGAGCGACAACCAGACCCTGCTGACCGGACTCACCTCCACGCTGCAGAAGACCCCCGGCGTTGCGGCCGTACAGCCCGCGAGCACGAACCAAGCCGGTACGACGGCGATCATCACCGTCATTCCGACCACCTCGCCGTCGTCGGCGGACACCGAGGATCTGGTCAACCGGATCCGCGACGACGTACTCGCGGGGCAGAACGAGCCCACGTACGTCGTCGGCACCACCGCCGGGTACGTCGACTTCACCGAGAAGGTGGCCGGCCGGATGCTGTGGCTGATCGGCGCGGTCGTCCTGCTGGCCTTCCTGCTGCTCACGGTCGCCTTCCGCTCGCTGCTGATCGGGGTCAAGGCCGCGGTCCTCAACCTGCTGTCGGTCGGCGCCGCGTACGGCGTGATCGTCGCGGTCTTCCAGTGGGGCTGGGGATCCTCCCTGGTCGGCATCGACGAGAAGGTGCCGATCCCGTCGTTCGTCCCGATGCTGATGTTCGCGATCGTGTTCGGGCTGTCGATGGACTACGAGGTCTTCCTGCTGTCCCGCGTCCACGAGGCCTGGCTGGTGACGAAGGACAGCCATCGCGCCGTGGCCATCGGGATCGGCGCGACGGCCCGGGTGATCACGACCGCGGCGGCGATCATGATCGTGGTGTTCCTGAGCTTCGTCCTCGACGACGACCCGACCGTGAAGATGCTCGCGGTCGGCATGGCCGTCGCGGTCCTGATCGACGCCAGCATCGTCCGGATGATCCTCGTCCCGTCGGTGATGACGCTGCTCGGCGACCGGGCCTGGTGGCTGCCGAAGTGGCTCGACCGGATCGTCCCGGACATCCAACTCGAAGGCGGTCCGGCCCCCGAAGCCAAGCCCCGCGAGACCTCCCCGGTCTAGTGACGAAACAGGCGTACGCCGGTCGGTGACCAGCTGATCCCACGCTCGGCGCACGCCGCCGCGACCTCGTCCGACCGGATCGAGCCGCCGGGCTCGGCGATGTGCGTGACGCCGTGCCGGTGCGCTTCCTCGATGTTGTCGACGAACGGAAGCGCGCCGTCGGACGCCATCGAGACGCCGGTCAACGGTTCCGTCGAGTGCCGGGCCCACCACGCCTGAGCCTTCTCGCCGGCCAGTCGTGTGCAGTCCACGCGCGACTGCTGCCCGGCACCGACGCCAATCGTCATGCCGTCCTTCACCATCACCACAGTGTTCGACTGGGTGTAACGGGCGACGATCAACCCCAGCACCAAGTCCCGCCCCGCGGCCTCCGGCACCGCCGGATCCAGCAGCTCACGAGTCAGCGGTACGTCGTCCCGCCGCTGCGTCAGCCGCAGTCCGTAGAACTCGCGGACCTCCGCCGCCGGCGGCTCGAACGCCGGGTCGGCCTCCAGCACCAGGAAGCTCCCACGCTTCTTCGCCGCCAAGGTCCCGACCACGCCTTCGTCGTACCCAGGCGCGATGATCCCGTCCGACACGACGCGCTTGAGCACCCCGGCGAGCTCCGCGTCGACCGGATGCGAGACCGCGACAAAGTCGCCGTACGACGACTTCGGATCGGGATCGCGAGCGCGGAGATAGGCCGCGCTCACCGACGAGCCCAACGCCGCCCCAGCCGGCGACACATGCTTGTACGACGCAGCCGCCGGCATCCCGAACGCCTCCGCACCCTCGCGCACGAGCTGCCACCCGGTGAGCGCATCCAGCACGTTGATGTACGACGGCTGGCCAGAGACCACCGTGAACGGAGCGCGCGGCCCAGTCGCCACCATGTCCGCGGTCTGATGTGGATTCATCCCATAACGCATCAAGCACCTCCGAGATCGGAGGCGCCCAGGCGGACGACGCCTTGCTGGTTGATTCCGCTCCCCGGTGGTACTCCACCCTCGCCAGTCGCGGTGATCCCAGCCTAGTCCCGCCAGCTGCCGGTCCAGTCGTAGAGCGGTGCGGTGGTCGCGTACTCACGCAGATACACGATCCGATCCCCGTCGAGCCGCGCGACAGTCGAGCCGTCGAACGCCCCCGGCGAGCCCTTCCACGTGCACTCGAAATGCCACTCGACGACCAGCACCTCACCTGCGGTCGCCGACGAGGTGATCTGCCACCCGTCGACCGTCCCGCCGGCTCCGAACCAAGCCTTCATCCACTGCTCGACCCGCGCTCGGCCGCGATAGACAGGTCCGTAGCACTCGATCACAACGCAGTCGTCGGTCAACGTCTCCAGCACGGCCGGGATGTCATGCCGCCGCCATCCGTCGATGTAAGCCTCGAGTCGGTTCACCTGGCACAGCGTAGGCAACCGAATAGAGTGAGCGGCATGGTCGATGTGAAGCCTCGTAGCCGGACAGTGACCGATGGCCTGGAAGCCACCGCCAGCCGAGGGATGCTCCGGGCGGTGGGGATGGGGGACGACGACTGGGCGAAGCCGCAGGTCGGGGTCGCCTCGAGCTGGAACGAGATCACCCCGTGCAACCTGTCCCTGGACCGGCTCGCGAAGGCGGTCAAGGAAGGCGTGCACGCGGCCGGCGGCTATCCGCTCGAGTTCGGCACGATCAGCGTGTCCGACGGCATCTCGATGGGCCACGTCGGCATGCACTACTCACTCGTCAGCCGCGAGATCATCGCCGACTCGGTCGAGACCGTGATGGAGGCCGAGCGACTCGACGGCTCGGTGCTGCTGGCCGGTTGCGACAAGTCGCTGCCCGGCATGCTGATGGCCGCGGCCCGGCTCGACCTGGCGTCGGTGTTCCTGTACGCCGGGTCGATCATGCCGGGCAAGCTCGGCGACAAGGACGTCACGATCATCGACGCGTTCGAGGCGGTCGGCGCGTGTGTTCGCGGCCTGATCACCCAGGACGAGGTCGACGCGGTCGAGCGCGCGATCTGCCCCGGTGAGGGCGCCTGCGGCGGGATGTACACCGCCAACACGATGGCCGCTTCCGCCGAAGCACTCGGGATGTCGCTGCCGGGCTCGGCCGCCCCGCCCGCGGTCGACCGTCGCCGCGATGGCTACGCCCGCAAGTCCGGCGAGGCCGCGGTCGGCCTGCTGCGGAAGGGGATCACGGCCCGCCAGATCCTCACCAAGGAGGCCTTCGAGAACGCCATCGCCGTCGTGATGGCGCTCGGCGGCTCGACGAACGCCGTACTGCATCTGCTCGCGATCGCCCGCGAGGCCGAGGTCGACCTGACGCTGGCCGACTTCAACCGGATCGGCGACCGGGTCCCGCACCTCGGCGACCTGAAACCGTTCGGCCGCTACGTGATGACCGACGTCGACCGCGTCGGCGGTATCCCGGTGGTCATGCGGGCACTCCTCGACGCCGGCCTGCTGCACGGCGACTGCCTGACGGTCACCGGCAAGACGATGGCCGAGAACCTCGCCGACATCGCACCGCCCGACGTCGACGGCACGATCATCCGCGCGCTCGACAAGCCGATCCACGGCACCGGCGGCATCACGATCCTGCACGGCTCGCTCGCGCCGGAGGGCGCGGTGGTGAAGAGCGCCGGCTTCGACTCGGACGTGTTCGAGGGTACGGCGCGAGTCTTCGACGGCGAACGCGCCGCGATGGACGCAGTCCCCGAGTTGAACCCCGGCGACGTCGTCGTGATCCGGTACGAAGGCCCCAAGGGCGGCCCCGGCATGCGCGAGATGCTCGCGGTGACCGGCGCGATCAAGGGCGCGGGCCTCGGCAAGGACGTCCTGCTCCTCACCGACGGCCGCTTCTCCGGCGGTACGACGGGACTCTGCGTGGGACACGTGGCCCCCGAAGCGGTCGACGGCGGCCCGATCGCGTTCGTCCGGGACGGCGACCGGATCACCCTCGACGTGAAGAACCGGACCCTCGATCTCCACGTCACCGAAGAGGAACTCGAACGCCGCAAGCAGGGCTGGACCCCGAAGGCCCCGGCGATCACCAAGGGGGTCCTCGGCAAGTACACCCGCCTGGTCCGTTCGGCCTCCGAAGGTGCGGTCTGCATCTAAAGACAGTCATCTCATCAAATGAGACAGCTTGGTGCTGAACTTGACCCGGTCGCGGGCCGGAGGCGAATAATGCCTACATGCGATCGATTCTCCTCGTACTTGTGCGGCGCGCCGACTGACGCGACCACCGAGTCGAGCGCGCCCCTTCAGCCAACCGGCGGAAGGGGTTTTTTGTTGCCAGGGCGACTATCTGAGACCCAGAGAAGACCTGAAGACAACCACAAGCGAGGATGGATCGGTCGCGACAGTCAAATCGTGACAGGACATAGGGAAGGCACTCATGAGTGAGCAGCTGACCGGGGCACAGGCTCTGATCCGTGCACTGGAACATGCCGGAGTGGACACCGTCTTCGGCATTCCGGGTGGCGCGATCCTCCCGGCGTACGACCCGATGCTCGACTCGACCCAGATCCGCCACATCCTGGTACGTCACGAGCAGGGCGCCGGCCACGCCGCCCAGGGGTATGCCTCCGCGTCCGGCAAGACCGGCGTGTGTATGGCGACCTCCGGCCCCGGCGCGACGAACCTGGTGACGCCGATCGCCGACGCGTACATGGACTCGGTCCCGCTGGTCGCGATCACCGGGCAGGTCGCCAGCGCCGCGATCGGTACGGACGCCTTCCAGGAGGCCGACATCCGCGGCATCACGATGCCGATCACCAAGCACAACTTCCTGGTCAACGACCCGAACGACATCGCCACCACGGTGGCCGAGGCGTTCCACATCGCCTCCACCGGCCGGCCCGGCCCGGTGCTCGTCGACGTGACCAAGGACGCGATGCAGGCCAAGGTCGACTTCCAGTGGCCGACCGAGCTCTCGCTGCCCGGCTACCGGCCGGTGACCCGCCCGCACCCCAAGCAGGTGCGCGAGGCGGCCCGGCTGATCGCGGCCGCCGAGAAGCCGGTGCTGTACGTCGGCGGCGGCGTGATCCGGGCCCGGGCCACCGCCGAGTTGAAGGAGCTCGCGGAACTCCTCGGCATCCCCGTGGTCACCACGCTGATGGCCCGCGGCGCGCTGCCCGACACCCACGAGTTGCACTTCGGCATGCCAGGTATGCACGGCACGGTGTCCGCCGTCGGCGCCCTCCAGAGGTCTGATCTCCTGATTTGTCTCGGTGCCCGCTTCGACGACCGGGTGACCGGCCGCCTCGACTCGTTCGCCCCTGACGCGAAGGTCATCCACGCCGACATCGACCCGGCCGAGATCGGCAAGAACCGCGCCGCCGACGTGCCGATCGTCGGTGACTGCAAGGAGGTCATCACCGACCTGGTCGCCGCAATGCGCACCGAGATCGCGAACGCCGGCCGGACCCCGTCGTACGACGCCTGGCGGCACCAGTTGGAGGCGGTCCGCGCCAAGTACCCGGTCGCGTACGACGAACCCGAGGACGGCACGCTGTCCCCGCAGTACGTGATCGAGCGGATCGGCAAGATCGCCGGCCCGGACGCCGTCTACACCGCGGGCGTCGGCCAGCACCAGATGTGGGCCGCGCACTACCTGCCGTTCGAGAAGCCGGGCCACTGGCTGAACTCCGGCGGCCTCGGCACCATGGGGTACGCCGTGCCGGCCGCGATGGGAGCCAAGGTCGCGCGCCCGGACAAGACCGTGTGGGCGATCGACGGTGACGGCTGCTTCCAGATGACCAACCAGGAGCTGGTCACCTGCGCGCTCGAGGGCATCCCGATCAAGGTCGCCGTGATCAACAACCAGTCGCTGGGAATGGTCCGGCAGTGGCAGACGCTGTTCTACGACAAGCGCTACTCCAACACCGACCTGCACTCGACCCAGATCCCGGACTTCGCCAAGCTGGCCGAGGCGATGGGCGGCGTCGGGCTGCGCTGCTCCGACAAGGATTCGGTCGACGCCACCATCGACAAGGCGATGTCGGTCACCGACCAGCCGGTCGTGGTCGACTTCGTCGTGCACCGCGACGCGATGGTCTGGCCGATGGTCGCGGCCGGCACCAGCAACGACGACATCCAGATCGCCCGCGACATGGCGCCCAAGTGGGACAGCGAGGAACTCTGATGAGCAAGCACACATTGTCGATCTTGGTCGAGAACAAGCATGGTGTGCTGGCCCGCGTCGCGGCGCTGATCTCGCGCCGGGGGTTCAACATCGACTCCCTCGCGGTCGGTCCGACCGAGCACCCCGAGGTTTCCCGGATGACCATCGCGGTCAGCGTGGACGAGCAGCCTTTGGAGCAGATCACCAAGCAGCTCAACAAGCTGGTGAACGTGATCAAGATCGTCGAGCTCGAGCCCAGCCAGACCGTTCAGCGGGAATTGCTGCTGGTGAAGGTCAAGGCCGACACCCTGACCAGGGGACAGGTGCTGGAAACCGTCCAGCTGTTCCGTGCGAAGGTGGTGGACGTGGCTCCGGACGCGATCACGATCGAGGCGACCGGCAATCCCGAGAAACTCGAGGCCATGCTCCGGGTGCTGGAACCCTTCGGCGTCCGCGAGCTGGTGCAGTCCGGCATGGTGGCGATCGGCCGGGGCAGTCGCTCCATCTCCGACCGCACCCTGCGGCCGGTCCCGGTGCCACCGCCGCATGTCGCCTCGGGCACCCCGAACGTGCAGGCGCAACCCGCCGACCGAGCGCACCACCCGGTCCCGGCACCACCGCCGGGCCGACCCGTGGCACCGGCCCGCCACGCCTGAACGCCGTACCGACAACACACAGAATCCGAGGAGAAGAGCCCCAGTGGCAGCAGAAATGTTCTACGACGACAACGCCGACCTGTCGGTGATCCAGGGCCGCCACGTGGCCGTGCTCGGCTACGGCTCCCAGGGCCACGCCCACGCGCTGTCGCTGCGTGACTCCGGCGTCGACGTCCGGGTCGGCCTGCCCGAGGGCTCGAAGAGCCGGGCCAAGGCCGAGGCCCAGGGCCTGCGGGTCCTCACCCCGGCCGAGGCGGTCGAGGAGGCCGACGTCATCGTCGTCCTCGCGCCGGACCCGGCCCAGCGCAAGCTCTACACCGAGGCCATCGAGCCGAACCTGGTCGACGGCGACGCGCTCGTCTTCGGTCACGGCTTCAACATCCGGTTCGGCTACATCAAGCCGCCGGCCGGTGTGGACGTGTTCATGGTCGCCCCGAAGGGCCCGGGCCACCTGGTCCGCCGTGAGTACACCGAGGGTCGCGGCGTACCCGTGCTGGTAGCGGTCGAGCAGGACGCCACCGGCAAGGCGTGGGACCTGGCGCTCTCGTACGCCAAGGGCATCGGTGGCCTGCGGGCCGGCGGGATCAAGACCACCTTCACCGAGGAGACCGAGACCGACCTGTTCGGTGAGCAGGCCGTCCTCTGTGGTGGCGTCTCCGCGCTGATCCAGAACGGGTTCGAGGTGCTGACCGAGGCCGGCTACCAGCCCGAGGTCGCGTACTTCGAGTGCCTGCACGAGCTCAAGCTGATCGTCGACCTGATCTACGAAGGCGGCATCGCCAAGCAGCGCTGGTCGGTCTCCGACACCGCCGAGTACGGCGACTACGTGTCCGGCCCGCGGATCATCGACGCGTCGGTCAAGCAGCGCATGAAGGAGGTCCTCGGCGACATCACCGACGGCACCTTCGCGGCCCGCTTCATCGCCGACCAGGACGCCGGAGCGCCGGAGTTCGCCGAGTTCCGCAAGCAGAGCGAGTCCCACCCGATCGAGGCCGTGGGTAAGGAACTGCGCGGCCTGATGGCGTGGGTCAAGTCCCACGACGACGACTACGTCGAGGGCACCTCAGCCCGCTGACGCGGCAGCACCAGAGGTCCGGGGCACCCAGGTGGGTGGCCCGGACCTCTTCTTTTGGCACAATCGATAACGGTTCCGGTCTGCACTGGGATGGGGGAGGTGGCCGATGGACGGGCGCGACTTGCCCCGGCCGCCCCGGCGCGTCCCTGCGGACGCCGGCACGCTCACCCAGCTCCAGACCACGACACCCCGCACCCCGGACCTCCCGCCCCGGCAACCGTGGGTCTACGGCCGCTTCCTGGCCGGTTTCCTCGTCGTCCTCCTGATCATCGCCGCCGGCGCCACCGCGGGCTGGTTGTTCCGCGCCGAGAGTCTCCGGATCAACACCGGCCAGGTCCTCGAATCGATCGGCCACGGTGTCGTCCGGGTGCTGGCCACGACGTGTGAGGGGTCGGGCGAGGCGTCCGGTGTACTCCTGGAGAACGGGATCGTCCTGACCGCGGCCTCCGCGGTCAAGACGCCGCTGTCGATCGTGATCGTGACGCCGGACAACCAGATCCGGCAGGCGAACCTGCTGGGCACCAGCGCGGACGGCGTCGCCGTACTGCGGATGATCGGGCAACTCGAGGACGAACCGATCCCGCTCGCCACCGCCGATCCCGACCCGAAGTCGGAGCTGGCCCAGATCGGCTACACCGCGGCCGGCCAACAACGCATCCAGCCGGTCGGTACGACTGAGCGCCCGCGCGCACTCAGTGAGGTGATGAACGCGGCCAAACTCGGCGGCCCGGTCGTCGACAAGTATGGCCAGGTGGTCGGCCTCGTCGCCGGCGACACGGTCCAGGCCGCCACGATCATCGGGCTCGCCAAGTTGCGCGCGTACACCGCACCGAAGCCCGTCGGCCTGACCGTCGAAGTCGGCGGTAAATGTGCGCGGTCGCGGGGGCCGCAGAGCCCGGTCGTTCCAGAATTGCAGGTCGCGAGCACCCCTCTGGCGGTCGAAGCCCAGAGGATGCTCGGCGACTATCTGACGCTGGAGAACCGGCACGACTTCACCGCGCTGCAGGCGGTGTACTCCAAGTACCGGAAGAAGTCGATGAGCCCGACCCGGGACCGGGACAGCCACCAGACGTCGTACTTCTTCGATCCCAAGATCACCGGGGTGAGCGCCTACGGTGCGGACGGGGCGTACGCGCGGATGACGTTCAACGTGCTGTTCTCGCCGGACGTCAAGGGTGCGGGCGGGCTGAACTGCCGCCGGTTCGACCAGCGCTACCGCCTGGTCCGGGAAGGCGGAAAGCTTGTGATGGACGGGGTCGAGATGGTGTTGCCGGGGCAGGTCTGCGACTGACCGGCATTCGGGTCCGCGCGCAGGGTCCGGAGGCGACGGGGTACCATCGGAGCAGCGGGCACAGCGCGGTGCTCTGTTCACACGAGCCCCTACCGCTTCTGCAGGAGATTCCTCCATGACTGACGTAACCCGGCCCGTCGTCCTGATTGCCGAAGAGCTCAGCCCGGCCACCGTCGAGGCGCTCGGCCCCGACTTCGAGATCCGGCACACCAACGGCGCCGACCGCGCCGAGCTGATCCCGGCCATCGCCGACGTCGACGCCATCCTGATCCGCAGCGCCACCAAGGTGGACGCCGAAGCCCTTGCCGCCGCCAAGCGGCTGAAGGTCGTCGCCCGGGCCGGTGTCGGCCTGGACAACGTGGACGTGAAGGCCGCCACCCAGGCCGGCGTGATGGTCGTGAACGCGCCGACCTCCAACATCGTCAGCGCCGCCGAGCTGGCGGTCGCGCTGCTGCTGGCCGCCGCGCGCCGCGTCCCGGCCGCCGACCTGTCGCTGAAGAACGGCGAGTGGAAGCGCAGCAAGTACTCCGGGGTCGAGCTGTTCGAGAAGACCGTCGGCATCGTCGGCCTCGGCAAGATCGGCGTCCTGGTCGCGCAGCGGCTGGCCGCCTTCGGCATGAACGTGATCGCCTACGACCCGTACGTGCAGGCCGGCCGGGCCGCGCAGATGGGTGTCCGGCTCGCCTCCCTGGACGAGCTGCTCGGCGCCAGCGACTTCATCTCGGTGCACCTGCCAAAGACCCCGGAGACGATCGGTCTGATCGGCGACGAGGAGCTGCACAAGGTCAAGCCCGAGGTCATCATCGTGAACGCGGCCCGCGGCGGCATCGTCGACGAGCAGGCGCTCTACACCGCGCTCAAGGAGGGCCGCGTCGCCGGCGCCGGCCTCGACGTGTTCGCGAGCGAGCCGTGCACCGACTCGCCGCTGTTCGAGTTCGAGAACGTGGTCGCCACCCCGCACCTCGGTGCGTCGACCGACGAGGCGCAGGAGAAGGCCGGGATCGCGGTCGCCAAGTCGGTCCGGCTCGCGCTGTCCGGCGAACTGGTGCCGGACGCGGTCAACGTCCAGGGCGGCGTGATCGCCGAGGACGTCCGGCCGGGGATCGCCCTGACCGAGAAGCTCGGCCGGATCTTCACCGCGCTGGCCGGCGGCGTCGCGCAGCAGCTCGACGTCGAGGTCCGCGGCGAGATCACGCAGTACGACGTCAAGGTGCTCGAGCTGGCCGCCCTCAAGGGCGTGTTCGCGGATGTCGTCGAGGACAACGTCTCGTACGTGAACGCGCCGCTGCTCGCGGCCGAGCGGGGCCTCGAGGTCCGGCTCGTCACCGACCACGACAGCCCCGAGCACCGCAACCTGATCACCCTGCGCGGCACGCTCGCCGACGGTGCCCAGGTGTCGGTGTCCGGCACGCTGGTCGGCGTCCGGCAGTCGGAGCGGCTCGTCGAGATCGACGGGTTCGACCTCGAGGTCGAGCTGTCGGCGCACCTGGCCTTCCTCACCTACGAGGACCGGCCGGGCATCGTCGGGCAGATCGGCCGCATCCTCGGCGAGGCGGACGTGAACATCGCCGGCATGCAGGTCAGCCGTGACCGCAAGGGCGGCAAGGCGCTGGTCGCGCTGTCGGTCGACTCGGCGATCGCGCCGGCCGTGCTGGACGACATCGCCGGGGCGGTCCAGGCCGACACCGCTCGTACCGTGGACCTGGAGGCGTGAGTCAGTCCAACGACTGATTTACTGGAGGCGGTCAGCCGCCCGCAGGCGCATGGCGGCTGGCAAGGGCCCGAGCTCAATAGCTCGGGCCCGCTCCATGTCCGGGGTCAGTGCCGCGTGGCGAGGAGTACGGCGGCGTCCGGGGCGACCATCACCTCGACGGTGGTGAAGCGCTTGTCCATCAGCCACTCCTGCCGCAGCGTGTCGACGCGCCCCTCGTACATCGGCGGCCACACCGCCGACGGCGTGAAGTCGTCCAGTACGACGAAGCCGCCGGGCTCGATCACGTCCGCGATGATGTCGCGGGCCGACAGCTTGGCCTCGCGCGCGTCGACGAACAGGAGCGCGAACGGGCCGCGTTCGATCAGTGCGGTCCAGTCGGCCGAGACGACCTCGATCCGCTCGTCATCGGCGAACAGCTCCGCCACCACCTGTGCCAGTTGCGGGTCGCTCTCCGCGGTGACGATCCGGGTGCCCTCGCCGGCGCCGCTGCGCAGCCAGGCCGAACCGACACCGCAGCCGGTCCCGAGCTCACCGAGCAGGCCGGTCTTCGACGCCGCGAGCGTGGCGAGCAGCCGGCCGGTCTCGTTCCTGGTGGAGCTGACGAATCCACGCCGGCCGGACAGGCTGAGGGCCGCTGACACCAGCGGCGGCAGTTCTGGAAGAGCACTCACCGGTTGAGAGTTGCACAGCTCTGGTCCAGTACCAGCACCGGCATCTCATATTCCGGGACAACCTGCCCGCATAGTGGTGAAATAGTCGCACGTCAGAGTAAATTCGGGCACACCCTGCCGCCCGCGACCCGTTTCGGGAGGAGCAGCATGTACGAGATGTATCCAGCCAACTGGCCCGCGATCGACGCCCAGGAACGGAAGGCGACGCGCCGTCGCCGCCCGGCCCGCCCGGCGAGTGCGACCGCGTCCGAGGCCAGGGCTGTCCAAGAGGCCATGAACCGCCGCGACAATGGGGGAGAACCCGAGAAGTGAGCGACAAGAAGAACTTCACGCTGGCCGTCGTTCCCGGGGACGGGATCGGACCCGAGGTGACCACCGAGGCCCTGAAGGTGCTCGACGCGGTCGCCGCCCAGCACGGCGTGACGTTCGACCGGACCGAGTACGACCTCGGCGCGCGGCGCTGGCACGCCACGGGGGAGACGCTGCCGGACGCGGAGCTGGAGGAGATTCGCAAGCACGACGCGATCCTGCTCGGCGCGATCGGTGACCCGTCGGTCCCGTCCGGCACGCTGGAGCGCGGCCTGCTGCTGAAGCTCCGCTTCACCCTCGACCACTACGTGAACCTGCGCCCCTCGAAGATCTACCCGTCCGTCGGCTCCCCCCTGGCGAACCCGGGCGACGTCGACTTCGTCGTCGTCCGTGAAGGCACCGAGGGTCCGTACGTCGGCAACGGCGGCGCACTGCGGGTTGGTACGCCGGCCGAGATCGCTACCGAGGTTTCTGTCAACACGGCGTACGGCGTGGAGCGGGTGGTCCGGGACGCGTTCGCCCGGGCCCAGGCGCGCCCGCGCAAGAAGCTGACGCTCGTCCACAAGAACAACGTGCTCGTGTACTCCGGTCACCTGTGGAAGCGCACCGTCGACAAGGTCGCCGAGGAGTTCCCGGAGATCGCGGTCGACTACCTGCACGTGGACGCCGCGACGATCTTCCTGGTCACCGACCCGGCGCGGTTCGACGTGATCGTCACCGACAACCTGTTCGGCGACATCATCACCGACCTGGCGGCCGCGATCAGCGGTGGCATCGGGCTGGCCGCGAGCGCCAACATCAACCCGGACAATACCGCGCCGAGCATGTTCGAGCCGGTGCACGGCTCCGCGCCGGACATCGCCGGCCAGCAGAAGGCCGATCCGACCGCGGCGATCCTGTCCGCCGCGCTGCTGTGCGACCACCTCGGCCTGACCGAGGCCGCGGCCGCGATCGAGGCGGCCGTGACCGCCGATATCGAGGAGCGCACGGGCGCTGCACGGACCACGGCCGAGATCGGCGACGCGATCGCCAAGCGCGCTGCCGGCTGAAAGGCGACACTCGCATGACCACTTGGCCAAGAGGTACGGTGCGGCTATGAGCGCCGATCTGCAGTTCACCGTTGAGCCAACCACCCAACCGGCCAGCGACGACCAGCGCGCCACGATCCTGGCGAACCCGGGATTCGGGCAGTATTTCTCCGACCACATGGCGATCGCCACGTGGACCAAGGAGAACGGCTGGCACGACGCGAGGATCACCGCCTTCGGTCCGCTGGAGCTGTCTCCGGCCACCGCGGTGTTCCACTACGCCCAGACCATCTTCGAGGGGATGAAGGCCTACCGGCATCCCGACGACTCGATCCACATGTTCCGCCCCGAGGCGAACGCGGCCCGCTTCGCGCGTTCCGCCCGCCGGCTGGCTCTTCCGGAGCTGCCCGAGGCGGCCTTCCTGGACTCGCTGCGCAAGCTGGTCGAGCTGGACAAGGCCTGGGTGCCCGGCGGTGGCGAGACGTCGCTCTACCTGCGGCCGTTCATGTTCGGCTCGGATCCGTTCCTCGGCGTCCGCCCGTCGGCGCAGGTCACGTACTGCGCGATCGCGTCGCCGGCCGGGTCGTACTTCTCCGGCGGTGTGAAGCCGGTCCGGATCTGGCTGAGCGAGGAGTACACCCGGGCTGCCCCCGGTGGCACCGGCGCGGCCAAGACCGGCGGCAACTACGCCTCCTCGCTGCTCGCGCAGGCCGAGGCGATCGAGCAGGGCTGCGACCAGGTCGCCTTCCTCGACGCGGTCGAGAAGAAGTGGGTCGAGGAGCTCGGCGGGATGAACCTGTACTTCGTTCTCGACGACAACTCCGTGGTCACCCCGGAGCTGTCCGGCACCATCCTCGAGGGCGTCACCCGGGACTCGATCCTGAAGCTCGTCACCGACCTCGGCTACACCGTCACCGAGCGCAAGATCTCGATCGACGAGTGGCGTGACGGTGCGGCGTCCGGCAAGGTCCGCGAGGTCTTCGCCTGCGGCACCGCCGCGGTGGTCACCCCGGTCGCGTCCCTGAAGTGGAAGGACGGCGAGACCCAGGTCGGCGACGGCAACGGCGGCCCGGTCACCGCCGCGGTCCGCAGCGCCCTCCTCGACGTCCAGTACGGCCGCACTCCCGACACCCACAACTGGATGACCCGCATCTCCTGAACTAGTTGCCCATGACGACGACCCGCTCCGTTCGGAGCGGGTCGTTTTCATAGGATCTTTTCAGGTCTGGGGTGTGGACGGACGGTCGCTGTTCGCGGCCGGGGTTCGATAGGGTCGGGCGGCATGAGCAGCTTCCCGGACGATGTCGAGGCCTACTACGCGGAGCTGGCCGAGCGGCGCTCATGGTCGCCCGAGACGGCCGGCGCGATCCGTGCCACCGTCGAGCTGATCCGGGATCTGGACCGGGGCACCGCGCCACGCACCTACGGCGCGCTGGCTGACGAGGAAGGCACCGACTGGCTGTACGAGGCGGTCTGGCACGAGCGCGAGTGGGTCGTGGTCCGCCAGCTCGGCGCGGCCGAGGACGGCACCATCACCCGGTACTGGTGGCAGCGCCTCGAGGACGACGAGGGCATCCTCACCGACCAGGCCCTGGACCGCGACGAATGGGGCCTGCGGCCCCTGTCCCGCGAAGACTTCTACACCGCCTGGGACGACCCCGGCTGGTCCCTCACCAGCCTCACCGCCTGAACTCCTTCGTACGCCGTAGTACTGCTGTGCGTACTGGATGTTCGTGATGCGAGACGGTCTCGCCACGCTGTGGACTTTGTGTGGCAGACTGCAAACGTCATGAAGATCAGCCGGGTCATTATTACCTAGGCGCGCTCAGCCAGCTGTACCTGAGCGCGCAGACCTCTCGCACCTTGCGGGAGGTTTTTTGTTTGCCCCGCCACCCCCTCGGAAGGCCGATCATGAGCATCTCGGACGAGTTCCACGTCTACGACACGACTCTGCGCGACGGCGCGCAGCAAGAGGGACTGGCGCTGTCCGTGGCCGACAAGATCGCCATTGCGCAGCATCTGGACGACCTGGGGGTGGGCTTCATCGAGGGCGGCTGGCCGGGAGCCGTGCCCAAGGACACCGAGTTCTTCGAGCGCGCCCGGACCGAGCTGCACCTCAAGAACGCGACCTTCGCCGCGTTCGGCGCGACCCGCAAGCCCGAGACCACCGCGGCCGACGACCCGCAGGTCGCCGCGCTCCGCGAGTCCGGCGCCGGCGTGGTCACACTCGTTGCCAAGAGCCACGACGCGCACGTCGAGCGCGCCTTGCGTACGACGCTCGACGAGAACCTCCGCATGGTCGCCGACACCGTCCGCCACCTGCACGAGAACGGCCAGCGGGTGTTCCTCGACACCGAGCACTTCTTCGACGGCTACCGCGCCAACCGCGCGTACGCCCTGGAAGTCGTCCGGGTAGCGGTCGAGGCCGGCGCCGACGTGGTCGCGTTGTGCGACACCAACGGCGGGACGCTGCCGAGAGAACTGCAGGACATCGTCCGCGACGTCCTCGACTCCACCGGCGCCCGGCTCGGCATCCACTGTCACAACGACGCCGGCTGCGCGGTGGCGAACTCGATCGCCGCCGTCGAGGCCGGCGTCACGCACGTCCAGGGCACCATCAACGGGTACGGCGAACGCACCGGCAACGCCGACCTGCTCGCGATCGTGGCCAACCTCGAGCTCAAGCGGGAGATGGAACTGCTCCCGGCCGGCAAGCTCGCCGAGTCGTTCCGGATCGCCCACGCGATCGCCGAAGTGACGAACGTGCCGCCGTCGACCCGGCAGCCGTACGTCGGTGTGTCCGCGTTCGCCCACAAGGCGGGCCTGCACGCCAGTGCCATCAAGGTGGATCCGGATCTCTACCAGCACACGGATCCGGCCCAGGTGGGCAACGACATGCGGATGCTCGTCTCCGAGATGGCCGGCCGCGCGAGCATCGAGCTGAAGGGCCGCGAGCTCGGCTTCGACCTCGGCAACGACCGCGACCTGGTCAGCCGGGTCGCCGACCGGGTGAAGGAGATGGAGGCCCGCGGGTACACGTTCGAGGCCGCGGACGCGTCGTTCGAGCTGCTGCTGACCGAGGAGGTCACCGGGAAGCGGCCGAGCTTCTTCGACGTCGAGTCGTGGCGCGTGATCACCGAGTCCCGGGCCGACGGCGAGGCGGTCTCGGAGTCGACGGTGAAGCTGGTCGCGGGCGGCGAACGGGAGATCGTCACCGGCGAGGGCAACGGCCCGGTGAACGCTCTCGACCATGCGCTCCGCACCGCGATCGAACGCGCGTACCCGGTGGTGAACAAGTTCGAGCTGGTCGACTACAAGGTCCGGATCCTCGACCAAGGGCACGGGACGGACGCGGTGATCAGAGTGCTGATCGAGACCGCCGACGGCGAGGGCTCGTGGGTGACGGTCGGTGTCGGTCACAACATCGTCGAGGCGTCGTGGGAGGCACTCGTCGACGGCTTCACGTTCGGGCTGCTGCGGCACAAGGAGGTCGTGCGATGACCCTGCTCGCGGTCGAACGCACCGTCACCGTCTTCACCGCCGAGGTGGTCGAGACCGAGGGGATGCTCGCGCGGATCGCCGTCCAGCTGAATCCGTACGACGTCCGCGAGCTCGCGCTGTCGCTGGACAAGGGCGAGCTGCGGGTGGTCGTCGAGGGTGAGGGCTTCGACGCCGGCCGGGTCGCGGCCCGGCTCGCGAAGGTCATCGGCGTGCTCGAGGTCACCGTCGCCTGAGATAGTCAGTCCAAACTGTTCAGTTGCTACTGACCAGTCTATGCTGGCGATATGGGTCAGCAGATCTCCGCGTCGGCGGTGCGGGCGGCCGGTGAGGTGCGGGTCGTGTTCGGGCGGGTCAAGCGGCGGCTGAAGGAGCTCGCGACGCAGGACGACCTGACCCCGTCACAGTCCTCGGTGCTCAGCCGGCTCGACAAGGACGGACCGGCGTCGGCCAGCGAACTCGCGGCCGCGGAGCGGGTTCGGCCGCAGTCGATGGCTGCAATTCTGGCAGCTCTCCGTGCGGCCGATCTGATCGAGCGCCACCCCGACCCCGGGGACGGTCGCCGTCAGGTCGTCTCGCTGACCACGGCCGGTCGGCACCGGATCCAGGGCGACCGGAAGGTCCGGCAGGAGTGGCTGGCCGACACCCTGGAGGAGCGCTGCACCGAGTCCGAACGCCAAACCATCCTCAAGGCCCTCGCCCTGCTCGACCACGCCATCGAGGCGGCGACCACCCGGTGACCCCCGACCCGGCCGCCTGGCCGAACTCTTCGGTCCCCGCCCGCTCTACCTGATCAGCCGGACCGCGGAGCTCGCCGACGCCTTCCGCAAGCACGGCCTTCCGGTGGTCCTGGTCCGCGTCAGCTTCAGCGCCGACGGTTCGGACCGCCCGACCCGCCGCGTCGAGCTGCAGCGGCACTCAACCCGGTACGCCGCCCGCCGGTGCCGACCAGATCGTCGACCGGTTGGCCGGGCACCCGGAAGACATCATCGTCACCAAGCGGAACTGGGGCGCATTCCACGGCACCGACCTCGACGTGCACCTGCGACGTCGCGGCGTCACCCAGGTCGTACTGACCGGGGTCGCGACCAGCATCGGCGTCGAGTCGACCGCCCGCGCCTCCTACGAACACGGCTACCACGTCACCCTCGCCATCGACGCGATGACTGACCTCGCCGCCGAATCTCACCAGCACGCCCTCACCCGCATCTTCCCCCGCCTAGGCGAAACCGGCACCACCGCCGAGATCCTCACCCTGCTCGGCTGACCAAAGGACCGCGGGGGAGTACACGCCTGCTCGGGTGACCGAAGCACCGCGGGGAGTACACCCCCGCGGTGCTTGCGCCGGCTCAGTCCCAGCTCAGGCCGCTGGAGGACTGGTACTCGATGACGCGGGTTTCGAAGAAGTTCTTCTCCTTCTTCAGGTCCATCACCTCCGACATCCAGCCGAACGGGTTGCGGGTCTCGCCGAAGATGGGGGCGAGGCCGATCTGCTCGGCGCGGCGGTCGGTGATGAAGTGCATGTACTGCTCGCACAACTCCGCGGTCAGCCCGAGTATGCCGTTCGGCATCGTGGAACGCCCGTACGCGACTTCCAGCTCACACGCGTCGGTGAGCATCTGCCGGACCTCGGCCTGGAACTCGGCCGTCCAGAGGTGCGGGTTCTCCTGCTTGATCTGGTTGATGCAGTCGATGCCGAAGTTCAGGTGGATCGACTCGTCCCGCAGGATGTACTGGTACTGCTCGGCGATGCCGACCATCTTGTTCCGCCGGCCGAGCGACAGGATCTGCGCGAAGCCGGTGTAGAACCACATCCCCTCGAACACCACGTAGAACGCGATCAGGTCGCGCAGGAACGCGGTGTCGGCCTCCGGCGTCCCGGTCCGGAAGTCCGGGTCCTCCAGGTGCTGGGTGTACTTGAGCGCCCAGGCGTCCTTGTCCGAGATCGACGGCACCTCGCGGTACATGTTGAACAGCTCGCCCTCGTCCAGGCCGAGCGACGTACAGATGTACTGGAAGGTGTGCGTGTGCACGGCCTCCTCGAACGCCTGGCGCAGCAGGTACTGCCGGCACTCGGGGTTGGTCAGCTGCCGGTAGACGGCCAGGACGATGTTGTTCGCGACCAGCGACTCCGCGGTCGCGAAGAAGCCGAGGTTGCGCTTCAGCATCAGCCGCTCGTCCTCGGTCAGGCCGTCCTTGGACTTCCAGAGTGAGATGTCGGCCTGCATCGAGACCTCGGTCGGCATCCAGTGGTTGTTGCACGCGGCAAGGTATTTATCCCAGGCCCACTGATATTTCAACGGCAGCAACTGGTTGACGTCGGCCCGCGCGTTGATCATCGCCTTGTCGGCAACCTCGACCCGGGATGCCCCGACGGCGACCGCGCCCAGCCCGGTGGAGTTGTTCGTGGTGGTCACTGGCAGGCCTCGCAGTCGGGGTCGTCGATGGAGCAGACGGCTCCGGTGGGTTCAGGAATGGCAACAGGCACTGCGTTGAGACGCCCGTCGGTGCCCTTCAGCGTGGACTTCTCCACGTGGGTCGCTGACTGGGAACGCAGGTAATAAGTCGTCTTGAGGCCATAGCGCCAAGCCGACCTGTACAACTCGTCCAGCGCTCGACCCGACGGCGCGGCCATGTAGAGATTCAGCGACTGTGCCTGGTCGATCCACTTCTGCCGACGGGAGGCGGCCTTGATCAGCCACAGCGGCTCGATCTCGAACGCGGTCGCATACAGCTCGCGCAGGTCGGCCGGGATCCGCTCGATCCCGGTCAGGATGCCGTCGTGGTACTTGAGGTCCGACACCATCACCTGGTCCCACAGACCCCGTGCCTTCAGGTCGGCGACGAGGTAGGGGTTTGCGACGGTGAACTCACCGGACATGTTCGACTTCACGAACAGGTTGCTGTACACCGGCTCGATCGACTGGCTCACGCCACAGATGTTGGAGATCGTCGCGGTCGGCGCGATCGCCATCACGTTCGAGTTGCGCATCCCGTCGCGCAGCACCTTCTGGCGCAACGCGTCCCAGTCCAGCTGCTTGCTCTCGTCAACGATCACGTCGCCGTCACGAGCGGTCTTGAGCAGCTCGAGCGAGTCGATCGGCAGGATTCCCTTGCTCCACAGAGATCCGTCGTACGTCGAGTAGCGGCCACGCTCGGCGGCCAGATCGCTGGACGCCTCGATCGCGTGGTAGCTGATCTGCTCCATCGAGCTGTCGGCGAACGCGACCGCGGCCTCGGAGGAGTACGGGATCCGCAGCGAGAACAGTGCGTCGGCGAAGCCCATCAGGCCGAGACCGACCGGACGGTGCCGCTGGTTGGCCCGCTCCGACTCCGGGGTCGTGTAGAAGTTCACGTCGATGACGTTGTCGAGCATCCGGACCGCCGTCTTCACGGTGTCGCGGAGCAGGTCGGCGTCCAGGCCGTCAGGGGTCAGGTGCGCGACCAGGTTGACCGAGCCGAGGTTGCAGACCGCGGTCTCCTCGACGGTCGTGTTGAGCGTGATCTCGGTGCACAGGTTCGACGAGTGGACGACGCCGTCATGCTGCTGCGGCGAGCGCAGGTTGCAGGCGTCCTTGAACGTGATCCACGGGTGACCGGTCTCGAACAGCACGGTCAGCATCCGGCGCCACAGGTCGACGGCCTTGACCCGCTTGAACACGTGGATCTCACCACGGTCGGCGGCTTCCTCGTACCCGACGTAGGCCTCGGCGAACGCGGCGCCGTACAGGTCGTGCAGATCCGGGACCTCGTTGGGGGAGAACAACGTCCACTCGCCACCCGCCTCGACGCGCTGCAGGAACAGGTCCGGCACCCAGTTCGCCGTGTTCATGTCGTGCGTACGCCGACGCTCGTCACCGGTGTTCTTCCGGAGATCGAGGAACTCCTCGACATCGATGTGCCACGTCTCCAGATACGCACACACCGCGCCCTTCCGTTTTCCGCCCTGATTCACGGCTACGGCGGTGTCGTTGGCGATCTTCAGGAACGGTACGACGCCTTGCGACTCACCGTTGGTGCCGCGGATCTTGGCGCCGATGCCGCGTATCGGGGTCCAGTCGTTGCCGAGACCGCCGGAGTACTTCGCGAGCAGCGCGTTGTTGCGGATGCCGTGGAAGATGCCGGCCAGGTCGTCGTCGACCGTGGTCAGGAAGCACGACGACAGCTGCGGCCGGGTGGTGCCGGAGTTGAACAGGGTCGGCGTGGACGACATGAAGCGGAACGAGCTGAGCAGCTCGTAGAACTGGATCGCGCGCGCCTCCCGGTCGTCCTCGCGCAGCGCCATCCCCATCGCAACCCGGAGGAAGAACGCCTGCGGCAGCTCGAAGCGGGCCTTGTCGATGTGCAGCAGATACCGGTCGTACAGCGTCTGCAGGCCGAGGAAGGTGAAGTCCAGATCGCGCTCGGGCTGGATCGCGGCGGCGAGCCGGGCCAGGTCGAAGGTGGCCAGCGCGGGGTCGAGCTGTCCGGCCTCGATGCCGACCTGGATGTAGCGCGGGAAATAGTCCGCGTACGCCTCGGTCATGTCGGCCTGGCTGGCCTGCCGGGGCTCGCCGTGGACGCGGCCGAGTGCCTCGCGCCGGATCTGGTCCAGCAGCAGCCGGGACGCGGCGAAGCTGTACTGCGGCTCGGTCTCGACGTAGGACCGGGCGGCCATCACCAGCGCGAGCTCGACCTCGTGCTGCGCGATGCCGTCGTAGCAGGAGCCGAGGGTTTCGTCGAGGATCAACTCGGGGTCGACCGCGTCGAGCCCCTCGGCCGCCTCGGCGACGACCACCCGCAGTCGGTCGGTGTCGAGCGGCGCCCGGCTGCCGTCGGCCGCGCGGACCGTCAGAGTGGGCTTCTCGGTGACCCCGGCCGGGTCCGCGGGCGTGCGGGCCTTGGTCCGTTCCTCCCGATAGAGGACGTACGCGCGGGCGACCTGGTGCTCACCGGCGCGCATCAGCGCCAGCTCGACCTGGTCCTGGATGTCTTCGACCTGGACGCTGCGCCGGGCGTCACCGCGGCTGGTCAGGGCGCCTACGACCCGGCCGGTCAGGTCGGCCACCAGGTCACGGACCCGGTGGGTGGCGCCGGCCTCGGCGCCCTCGACCGCGAGGAAGGCCTTGCTCACGGCAACCGAGATCTTGCTGGGGTCGAAGGCGGTGCTACTCCCGTCGCGGCGGACGACGGTGAGTTGGTGGTGCTGATCGGCCGAGCCGTCCGGTCCGGTCTGATCAGCGGTCCGGGATGAGGAAGCGATAGTCACAGATGCTCTCTCCACGCGAGAATCGGAGGCCCTCGACCATTGCGCGGGCAGGCGCACGACGACACGGCCGCACCGGCCGGGAACACTGCCGTCACGCCCTGCGACCCACCCGCGAGGTCTCGGACCGCGTGCACCGGCGGTGCACGCGCCGGTGGCAGGTATCCGGACTCGCGGAAGGTCTCCGCTCACCGTTGCGGGGCAGCTCCGGACTTGCACCGGATTCCCCTGTTGCCTCGGCGTGACCCACATCTTGTGGTGCCGACCACTCCGAACCACCAGCAGTAGTGATGCTAGGCGGCGGGATCTAGATCTTGTGGTAGCGCCACGCCGCGTGTCGCACATCTTGTGGTTCTCAGGCCGCGACCGCATACAGATCCTGAAGCGTCATGATCTCCGAGCCGTGGTGGATGAGCTCGCGGTTGAGCCGGAGCACGACGTGGCCGAACGGCTCACCCGCGTCCAGCTCGGTCGCCTGGCTCAGGCCGACCGTCATCACCTGCTCCTCGTCCAGCGCGGCGATCGACTCCTGCCAGGCGTCCACCCAATGCGTCAGCCAGGCCACCGCATCCCGCGCGTTGCCGTGCAGCGTGATGTCGGCCCGGCCTTGCCGGCTCTCGCCGAACGTCCACTCCCAACGCTCGAAGAAGGTCTCGGTCAGATGGGCGATCAGCCAGGCGATCGTGCGTGGGCCGCGATGGTCCGGCTCGTCCTGCCACTGCGCCACCCACTCCCCGGATCCGAGTGATCGGAACCGGCCGGCGTAGTGCCGCCGGACGACGGTCAGGGCCTCGCTGCTCGGTCGCCAGAAGTACTGCTCGTCGGTCAGCTGGGCGAGCCGGCCGGACAACACCATCCAGCTGAAGCCGAGCTGGCCTCGCACCATCGCCATCGCTGATGGGCGGTGCAGGATGTCCCAGTCGAACGGCTCCGGCATCACGGTTCTCACGCTCCCCGTCAGGCGCCTCGATTTGAGACGCGATCGAACATGTGTTCGAATTGTGTCTCGACGGGGAGGAGAAAGTCAATGCGGATGGTGTGTTGGTTCTGGCCTCGACGGAACGGGTCTGCTAGGCGGTTCGATCCGGGTATCGGCCGCCGGGCTGGCGAAGCGCCGCTCGAGCAACGTGAAGGCGTCGATCAGTTCCGGGGCTTCGTAGACACGGTTCCGGCGGCCGTCGGTGACCTCGCGGAGGACCTTCGCCTCGACCAGCTTCGCCAGTCCCTGGTTGGCGGCCTGCTGAGACCGATCGATGAGCTGCGCGGCCGCGGCGAGGGTGAGGACCGGGGCCGCCGGCAGTGCTTCGATCAACAGGTCGGTCGCAGATCCCGCGCGGACGGGTGTCGCCCGCTCGCGCCACGCGGTCTTGAGGTCCGTGGCGGTCTGCTCGAAGCGAGCAGCCTCCGCGGTCGCATGACTGCACGCCATCGCGAACATGCTCAGCCATGGGTTCGCCGCCGACCGCGCCTTGGCGGTGGTCGCCCGCCCGACGTAGCGGAAGTCGGTCAGGGCCTCGATGTACTGCCCCGCGTGCGTGGCGAGCGACAACGACACCGGTGGCACGGTCCGCGAGACCAGGCCGTCGGCCCGCAGGATCAAGTGAATCAATGCACGGCCGGTCCGACCGTTGCCATCGGCAAATGGATGGATGGTCTCGAACTGGGCGTGGGCGATCGCGGTCTTGGCCAGCACCGGCAGGCGGGACTCGCGGACGAACGTCATGAGGTCGGCGAGGAGGTCAGGGATCAGATGGGCCGGCGGCGGGACGTAGTACGCCTCGGCGGGGGAGCGGCCGCCGATCCAGTTCTGCAGGTAGCGGATCTCCCCGCCGACGTCGGGGGTGGGGGACTGGGCCATCAGTCGCCGGTGTGCTTGCAGCAGGTGGTCGACCTCGAGATTGTCGCCGGCCTGGACGGATTCGGTCACCCAGGTCATCGCGTCGACTGCCCCGAGCACCTCCTCGGCGGTGACGTCACCGGGTCCGCTGCCGGCGCGATCACGGAGTACGTCGGCCTTGAGCAGGCGGCGCGCGCCGACCACCAGTCCTTCGATCTGGGAGGACCCGACAGCTTCGGCCCGCAGCAGCAGCCGGGCGAGCGCCTCACTGTTGGTGAGCACGGCGGCCGTTGCGTCGAGCCGGGCGAGGTCGCCGGCGGCGTCCTCGAGGACGGCGAGCACGTCGTCGCTCAGGTCGAACTCGCGCCCGACCAGCGGATCCGGGAAGTACAACTCGTAGGACCCGCCCAACCGCTCCGCCCGGGTGAACCCGTCCGGGTGCCCAGGCCACCGATGCAACTCGACCCGTGCCATACCTCTTATTCAAGCTTATCCACAAACCTTGAACAAGAGTCCACAGCCTGTGGATGGTGGTGACTTTGAGTGGCGAGGTGTGGACCCGGTTGTGGGCAGACTGGACGGCGGCCGAACGGAGACGGACGGAGACGCCGGTGACGTTGGACGTGGAGACTCAGGAGATGGTGGCCGCCAACGAGGCGGACTGGGACGCGCGGGCGCCGCTGCATGCGGCCAGCCAGTTCTACAGTCAGCCCGCGGAGGACTGGTTCGCCGACTACGAGTGGGACGACCTCGGTTCACTGCGCGGGCGCGACGTACTCCATCTGCAGTGCCACCTCGGGACCGAGACCATCGCGTTCGCCCAGCGCGGCGCGCGGACCACCGGTCTCGACCTGTCGGCGAAGTCGCTGGAGGAAGCACGCCGGATCGCTGCCAACGCCGATCAGGACGTCGAGTACGTGCACGCCGATGTCTACGACGCGGTCGATGCGGTCCAGGGTCGTCGATTCGACGTCGTCTACACCGGCAAGGGCGCGCTCTGCTATCTCCCGGATCTGCAGCACTGGGCGAAGGTCGTCCACGCGCTCCTGAAACCCGGCGGCGCGTTGTACGTCGTCGAGTTCCACCCACTGCTGAACGCGCTCCGCGAGGTGTCGCTGCCGGGTGAGACCGATGAGCTGGTCCTCCGCGCCGACTACCTCGAAGGTCGCGGGGCGATCGCTCACGATTCCACCGTCACGTACACGGGCGACGAGGTTCCCGGTCGGCAGCGCAGCTACGAATGGCGGCACGGGATCGGCGAGCTCGTGACCACTCTCGCCGGCGCCGGCTTCCGCCTCACCTCTCTCCGTGAGTCCGGGGTCCTGCCGTGGCCGCGGTGGCCCTCGATGCAGCAAACGCCGGAAGGCTGGTGGCGGCTGCCGGACGAGGCGCCCCGCATTCCTTTGCTCTTCGCGCTGAAGGCCATTCGGACGGATTGACTCAACCTTTCGTCGCCGGGATCGTCATTCAGGTATGGGGCTGATCCTGGGAGACGCGGTGAGCGGCGACGAGGCGGGGCCCACGCCGGGGCGTCCGGCGGGGTCAACGCCCACGCTGACGTCTGGGTTCGAGGCGTTGTTCCGGGCGCAGGCGGCGCGGCTGGTTAGGTTGGCGCATCTGCTCGGCGCGGAGGATGCGGAGGACGTGGTCCAGGAGGCGTTCTGCCGGCTGTACGCCGTCCGCCGGCACCGCGAGATCGCGAACCTCCCCGGGTACCTGAACCGGATCGTGGTCAACGAGGTGCGGTCGCGACGCCGGCGCAAGCTCATCGCCGACCGCAAGATCCTGCATCCCGTCACGGCCGCCCCGGCCGACGAGCAGGTCGAGCTGGCCGAGTCGGTGCTCGGGCTGCTGCGGGCGCTCGACCGCCTGGCGCCGCGGCAGCGCGAGGCGCTCGTGCTGCGCTACTGGCTCGATCTACCCCTGGCCGACATCGCCGACGCGATGCAAGTGCGCGTCGGCACGGTCAAATCACTCGTCAGCCGCGGCCTGGCCAGGCTCGCGGTAGAACTCGAGGAACACCGATGAACGAACCCGAGCGCCGGCTGACGCAAGACCTCGATCGGGCCGCCACACAGGTGCAGGTCGACGTCGACCAGCTGTGGCAGGCCTTCCACGAGCGCTCTGCGGAGTCACCAACCGGCGCCCCGGTCAGCCACCCAGCAGGCTGGCGCCGGCGACTCACGCCGTACCTGGCTGCTGCCTCGGTGGCTAGCGTCCTGGTCGTCGCCGCGCTATTTGCCAACGGCAACAAGCCGTCGGCGATCACGACGACACCGGAACCCGTGATCTCGACGAGCACTCCGTCGAGCGGACCGCTGCCGAGCGCGATCGGCGCCTGGGCGTGCAAGAACCGGAGGGTGATCGAACCGGGCATCAACTCCGTCACGGGCAACCGGGTTCGCGCCGTCCTCGATCCCACCGAGACACCACCGGAAGCGATCGTGTACGGCGTACCGCGGTATCAGTTCACGCTCAACGGCACGACCGGTGTGCTCGATTACGGTGATTCCTCCGGCCGGCGCATCGCCCGGACCGAGCTGACGTACACGATGAACGGTTGGCTGGTCGGCCGGCGCACAACCTGCTCGGGGCCGGCGGGACGACAGTCACCGGACCCGGCCGCGCTCGGCCAGTACACGTCGTCGCCGTTGCCGCTGGATCCGCAGTCGGCGCAGGTCAAGGCGACCCCGCCGATCGGAGATCCGGTCCTGCTCGACGACCGCACGTACTACGACTCGACGGGGATGCCGCACCATCGGACCCTGTATGCCTTCGCGGTCGAGGGTGGCTACCAGTTCGCCAGCGTGCCGGCCGACGGCTCGTACCGGACCGGTGCGGAGACCGAGGACACCATTGGAGCGGCCGGCATGTCGCCACCGGTAGTAACCAGTGACACCTACATTTTCGGCGGCAGCGACAGCCTGGGTCTGGTCCTCACACTCCTCACCACGAACAAGACCGTGGAAGGTCTCACCTCACGCGACGCCACAACCGGAGCCGCCGGCGCAGCCCAGCAGTTCACGTTCCCGAACGGACGCACGCTCTACACGGTCGTCCCCGCCCCTGCCCGCCAAGGCGCAACCCTCGTCACCATCCACCGCACCACCGGCAACGACCCGCCCCGACGCTTCTAGGGCTGAGTATTCAGTCGAAGCCCGAGCCCGATCCTTCTACCATCGGCCTGTGACGGACGATGGGCGGACACAGCGCGAGAGCGACCTGATCGCGTACTACAACAACGAGGTCGAGGCTCGCGTTGGCCGGGATCTCCCCGACGCACGCGTCGTACGGCGTACGGCGTACATCGAGCAACTGGAGCGTGAGGGGCGCCGGACCGTTCTGGAGATCGGCTGCGGTCCTGGGCGCGACGGACAGGCGATCGCCGATGCTGGGTTCGACTACACCGGCGTCGATCTCGCGCCGGCGAGCGTCGAGACGTGCCGCTCGCTCGGCCTGAAAGCACAGGTTGCCTCGGTGCTGGACCTTCCGTTCGAGGACGCGACCTTCGACGCGGGCTGGACGATGAGCACCCTCCTGCACGTGGCCGACGAGGATCTCGACCAGGCGCTCGCGGAGATCGTGCGAGTCCTCCGGCCCGGCGCGCCACTCGCGATCGGCCTCTGGGGCGACACCACCGGCGGCGAGCACGTCTGGCAAGACGACTCCGGCTTCGGCCCGGGCCGCTTCTTCAGCATCCGCACCGACGCCGGCCTCCGTGAAACCCTCCACCGCCACGCAACCGTCGAGGAATGGCTCACCTGGGACGACGGCCGCAACATGCACTACCAATGGGCAGTCGTCCGCAAGGCGACCTGAATCCGTCAGCGTTTCCGGGGCCCTCGGAGGGCGACGTACACCAGGGACACTCCGGCGGCAGCCACGACGGGGCCGACGATGGCCCAGAACGAGCTGCCTGTCATCGAGCTGCCCTTGAGGTAGCCGAGGCCTTGGAGGGTCCAGATCGCGCCGATGGCTAGGAGTAGGGCACCCAAGGCGATGGCGACGATCTTTCCCATGGAGTGAGGTTAGCGGAGGAGCGCGTCGCAGAGGTCGACGAGTTGCCGGCGGAGCGGGCGGGCGCGGTCGGCGAAGCCGCGTTGGGCGGCGGCGTACTCGGCTTTGCCCGCCGGGGTTTCGATGAGCACGGGCTCGTAATCCAAGGCGGACAGGTCGTACGGCGACGCGCGCATGTCGAGGGTGCGGATGTCGCGGGCCAGCTCGAAGCAGTCCAGCAACAACGCGCTCGGCGTGAAGGGCATGAGCTTGGAGGCCCATTTGTAGAGGTCCATGTTGGCGTGGAGACAGCCGCCTTGTTCGAGCGAAGGCTGGGACTCGCGGGTCGGCTGCAGCACGTTCAGCGGTCGTGCGGGCGACGTGAAGAAGCGGAACGCGTCGAAGTGCGAGCAGGCGATCTTGTGGGACTCGACCACCTGGTCGGTGCCGGCGGCGCCCAGCCGGAGCGGCCATTTCTCATGACGTACGGCGGATGTCCGATAGACCATCGCCCATTCGTGCAGCCCGAAACAGCCGAACTGTGGTTGCCGATCGAGAGTCGCGGCGAGCAGCCGGCGGATCCACCGGATGCTGTCCGAGCGGCGCGAGATCTCCGCCGGATCCAGGCCGGCGGCGCCGTCGACGTACGTGTACCCGCGGCGCCCGTCGTACTCGGACGCCTCGAGCAACCGGATGCCGGGGCCGGGGTGCCAGACGCGGAGCTGGTTCGGCCGCGTGGGGTAGTAGGTGAAGAGGAAGTCCTCGACCGGGTGGGGTTCGCGGCGGCGCCGGCGTTCGAGGTGATCCGCGACCAGGCAGTCGACCCGGCGATGGTGGGCCGCCTCAAGAGGCGTCCACTCGGCAAACGTCAGCGTGGCAGTCACAGGTCCAGGGCGAACGCCCACAGGTCCACACCGGCGATGGGGGACCAGTCGCGGTCCGGCAGCCGGACGAAGCCGAGGCGCTCGTACACGCGGTGCGCGGTGGTCATGTAGATGGCGCTGCACATCACCAGCCGGGCCAGGCACAGCTCTCGGGTGCGTTCGACGCAGCGCTCGGTCAGAGCGGTCCCGATGCCCAGTCCACGCGCCCGACCCGCCACTCCGAGCATCCGGAACTCGCCCTCGCCGTCCTGGCCGATCTCCCGGTAGACCGAGCCCGGCGGACAGTAAGTCACCGTGCCGAGCAGCCCGGTGGCGTCCGTCGCGACCCACAGCTCCGCCTTGGCCGCCCGGTCGGCGGCCGCACGCAGCGTCATCGCGTAGTCGCCCCGGACGAAACCGTCGTGCGTGTAGGCCTCCACGGTCAGCTCGCCGACCGCGTCGTACTCGCCCGGAAGCGCCGGGCGGATATCAACAGTCACCGGATAACTGTCTCATTCCGTTGCGACGGTAGGCTCAGGCCGTGCGTATCGCCAGATTCTCCGTCGACGACGAACCGAAGTACGGCGTCGTCGAGACCGACGACCCCGAAGGACTCGTGGGCACCGTTGCGGTGCTCGACTCGGACCCGCTCTACCGGCCGGTCCAGTTCACCGGGGAGAAGCTGCAACTGGCCGACGTCCGGCTGCTCGCGCCGGTGATCCCGCGGAGCAAGGTGGTGTGTGTCGGGCGCAACTACGCCGCGCACGCGCAGGAGCTCGGCAACGAGGTGCCCAAGGAGCCGCTGATCTTCCTGAAGCCGAACACGAGTGTGATCGGCCCGCGGGACGGCATCATCTACCCCGAGCAGACCAACGACCTGCACTTCGAGGGCGAGCTGGCGATCGTGATCGGCCGGATCTGCCGGGACCTGCCCAAGGAGCGGGTCAACGAGGTGATCTTCGGCTACACGGTGGCCAACGACGTCACCGCCCGCGACCTGCAGAAGTCCGACGGGCAGTGGGCCCGGGCGAAGGGGTACGACACGTTCTGCCCGCTCGGCCCGTGGATCACCACCGAGCTGGACGTCTCCGACGTACGCGTCACGACGGAGGTGAACGGCGAGCCCAAGCAGGACGGGCGGACCTCGCAGTTCATCTTCGACATCCCGGAGGTGCTGGCCTACATCACCTCCTTCACCACGCTGCTGCCCGGCGACGTGGTGCTCACGGGCACCCCGGCGGGGGTCGGCCCGATGCTGCCCGGCGACGAGGTCTCGATCAGCATCGAAGGAATCGGAACTCTGACGAACAAGGTGATCGTGCGTGACTGACCGGCCTGCCGCTGCTTCCTTTGCCGACGACGGCGATGTCCTGGGCGGCCTGGAACCGAACCAGGTCCGGGTGCGGTTCCCACCGTCGCCGACCGGACTGCTGACGGTCGGCAACATCCGCAGCGCGCTGTTCAACTGGGCCTTCGCCCGGCACTACGGCGGCACGCTGGTGCTCCGGATCGAGGACACCGACCAGGCGCGGAACACCCCCGAAGCCTTGGGCTACACGCTCGAGTCGCTCCGCTGGCTCGGCCTGACCTGGGACGAAGGCCCCGAGGTCGGCGGCGAGTACGGCCCCTACAAGCAGTCCGAGCGGATGGACATCTACGCCGATGTCGTCGCCAAGCTGCTCGCGGCGGGCAGGGCATACCACTGCTACTGCTCGCAGGAGGAGCTCGACCAGCGCCGCGAGGCCGCCCGCACCGCCGGCCAGCACAGCGGGTACGACGGCCACTGCCGCGTCCTGACCGACGAGCAGGTCAAGGCGTACGTCGACGAAGGCCGCCGGCCCGTGGTCCGGCTCCGGATGCCCGACCGGCCGATCGTGTTCGACGACCTGGTCCGCGGCGAGATCACCTTCCTGCCGGAGAACCTGGGCGACTACGTCCTGGTCCGGGCGAACGGTTACCCGCTCTACCCGCTGGTGAACCCGGTCGACGACGCGCTGATGGAGATCACCCACGTCCTGCGTGGCGAGGACCTGCTCCCGTCGACGCCGCGGCAGATCGCCCTCTACGAGGCGCTCGCCGAGATCGGTATCGGCGGCGGCCGGACGCCGCGGTTCGGGCACCTGCCGTTCGTGATGGGCACCGAGGGCAACAAGAAGCTGTCCAAGCGCGACCCGGGCGCGGGGCTCGGCGAGTACATGGAGCGCGGCTTCCTGCCCGAGGGCCTGCTCAACTACCTGGCCCTGCTCGGCTGGTCGATCGCCGATGACCGTGACGTGTTCACGATGGCGGAGATGATCGAGGCGTTCGACATCCGCAAGGTGAACGCGAACGCGGCCCGGTTCGACCCGAAGAAGTGCGAGGCGATCAACGCCGCGCACATGCGGATGCTGTCGCCCGACGACTTCGGGGCCAGGATGATCCCGTTCCTGGCCAAGGCGGGGGTGCTCCCGGCCGAGCCGTCGGCGGACCAGCTCGCCTTGCTGCAGGCCGCCGTACCGCTGGTGCAGGAGCGGATGAACTCGCTGTCGGAGTCCGTCGACATGCTCGGGTTCCTGTTCGTCGACGAGGAGGCGTTCACGATCGACCCGGATGCCGCCGCGAAGGTGCTCACCGGTGACGCGGGCGCGGTCCTGGAAGCGTCGGCCAAGGCGCTCGCAGATGTCGACTGGACCACCGAGGCGATCGAGGCGGCGCTGCGCGCATCGCTGATCGAAGGGCTCGGGTTGAAGCCGAAGAACGCGTTCGGCCCGGTCCGGGTGGCGATCTCCGGTCGCCGGATCTCCCCGCCGCTGTTCGAGTCGCTGGAACTGCTCGGCCGGGAGAAGTCGCTGCACCGGCTCGAGCAGGCCCGTCGTACGACGTCATGACCGCAAGCGAACCGGTCGAGACGCAAGCCCCGACCTACCTGCGGCTGCTGCGGAACCCGTACGCGCCGCGGGGGTTCGTTGTGCTCGGCGCGCTCGCGATCCTCGTCGGCTGGATGATCGCGAGCGTCATCATCCTGAGCTTCCAGCAGGTCATCCGGAAGGACCCCGAGGGCACGGTCTCGTGGTTCGGGCTGCTGGCGACGAACCTGTCGCTGATCGTCCTGATCCCGCTCTGCATGCTGGTCGCGCGGGTGCTCAACCGGCAGACCCCGGGGCTGCTGTCCTCGGTGGTCGGCCGGCTGCGCTGGAAGCCGCTGGCCTGGTTCGCGGTGGCGGCGGTCGCACTCGAACTGGTGATGCTCGCGGTCATCCAGTTCGGCGGCATCGAGCTCGCCGGTGGTGAGCGCCACGGCGGTGGTGCCGCGCCGGACGCGATCGCGGTGATCGCGGTCACCTTGCTGACGTCGGCGTTCCAGGCGGCGGGGGAGGAGTACTTCTTCCGCGGCTACCTGCTGCAGGCGGTCGGCGCGCTGGTCCGGAGTGCCGTGATCGCGATCCTGGTCACGACCGTCCTGTTCACGGTCGCGCACGGGATCTGGCCGTGGCAGAGTCCGGCGCTGTTCCTGGACCGGTTCGCGTTCGGTCTGGTCGCGGGCCTGCTCGTCGTACGCACGGGTGGGCTGGAGGCCTCGATCGCGGCGCACGCGGCGAACAACGTGGTGACGTTCATCTTTGCGGCAATGACGGACAGCGTGGGCGCCAGCCTCGGTGTTCAGGACGCGCCGTGGTCGCTGGTGACGGTCGACGTGGTGAAGTTCGCGGCCTTCGGTGCGATCGCGCTGTGGCTGGCCCGGCGGATGAAGCTGGACAGCGTCTGCGCGTTGCCGCTGACCGCTGCACCGGGACCTGGCAAGCGACTGGTGTGACGGGAGTGACAACCCGGCGGAGGGGACCCGTTTTGGTGTCCGGGCCCTTGCTCGGGTACTCTCTTCGAGCCAGGTTGTGAGGGCGGAAACAAGCTCACAACGGTAGTGAAATGCCTTTGGGGTATGGGGTAATTGGCAGCCCGTCTGATTCTGGTTCAGTTAGTCTAGGTTCGAGTCCTAGTACCCCAGCGGATTGGACCGCACCGATGGAAATCGGTAGAGTTCAACCTCGTTGCCCGGCCCGCAAGGACCGGTCGACATCGCTCTGGCCCCGTTGTGTAGCGGCCTAGCACGCCGCCCTCTCAAGGCGGTAGCGCGGGTTCGAATCCCGTCGGGGCTACCAGAGAATCGAAGGCCCGGACCTCACGGTCCGGGCCTTCGTCTGTTGTCGGGATCTCAGTCCGCGACCACCGCCTTCAAGACATCGACCTTCGCGGCGGACCTGGCCGGTCCGACGGCCGCCAGAACACCGGCGACCGCGGCCAGCACCACGTACAGCGCCACCTGCAGGCCGGGGATCGAGATGGCCTTGATGCCCTCGTCCGCGAGTGCCTGCGACAGTGCGAGCCCCAGACCGATGCCGAGGGCGGCTCCGGCCAGCGCACCGATCAGGCTGATCACCACGGACTCCCAGCGCACCATCGCCCGGACCTGAGCCCGCGTCATGCCGACCGCCCGGAGCAGGCCCAGTTCACGGGTCCGCTCGAAGACCGACAGCACCAGGGTGTTGACGATGCCCAGCAGGGCGATGATGACCGCCAGCAGCAACATCACCGTGACGAACGTGAGCAGCTTGTCGATGAAGCCGCTGGCCTCCTTCTCGAACCCCTTGCGATCGAGCACCTTCGCGTCGGGGTGGTTGGCCAGGGCCGCGGTGATGGCCTTCTGGACGGTCGACCGGTCGGCGCCGGGCACGAGCGTGACCAGGCCGGAGGTGATCAGCTGCGGACCGGCCGCGGCGGTCTGAGCGGCGATGCTGATGACGAAGTCGTCGCTGATCCAGCCCTTGCTGTCGTAGATGCCGACGACCAACATGTCGTGCTTGCCGGTCTCGGCGAACTCGGTCCCGATGGTGTCGCCGATCTTCCACCCGTGCGTCGTCGCGGCGGACTGCGCCACCACGATCCCGGTAGTGCCGAGGTCGGACACGGAGCCGGCCGACAACCGCAGGTTCAGGCCCGCCGTCGCGGTGGCCGGGTCGACGGCGGAGTAGCTCGAATCCGCGCCGTCGAACCGGGCTTGACCCCAGCCGCTGGCGGAAACCTTGTCGACTCCGGACACGCCTTGGACCGCCTTGATCGCCTCCGGGCTGTAGCCCGGGCCCTGGGAACTCGACGGGGTGACGAACAGGGAAGCGTTGGTCGAGTCCCCGATGATGTCCCCGAACGAGGCCTTCAGCGACGAGGCGAACACGCCCATGCTGACGACCAGGGTCAGGCCGACCATCAGCGCGGCGGCCGTGGACGACGTACGGCGGGGATTGCGCATCGCGTTCTGCCGGGCCAGTTCGCCGGGCAGGCCACGCATCCGCAGCGGTACGCCGATTAGTGACGCCAGCGGACGGGCGGCGGCCGGCAGCAGCATGAGGACACCGACGATGATGGCCAGCAGGCTGGGGCCGAACAGCTTCATGCTCAGGTCGGCGTACAAGGTCATGAACAGTCCGGTCAGACCGATGACGGTGACGACGGCCCCGCTGATCACCCGCTTCTTCGTCGGGTTGCCGGAGCCTGGCACTGCCTCACGCAGAGCCTCGACCGGCAGCACCTTCGTGGCCCGGTAGGCCGGGACGAGTGCCGCCACTACGGTGACCACGGTGCCGACCAGCAGGGATACCACGATGGTGCGGGGCTCCACCTGCATCGACGTACTGGGCAGGCTGAAGCCGACCGCGCCCATCAGCAGGTTCAGGCCCTTGGCGACGAGGAGGCCGAGACCGATTCCGACGGCCGACGCGACGAGGCCGAGCAACAGCGCCTCGAGCACCAGGCTCCGGTTCACCTGGCGCCGGGTGGCTCCGATGGCCCGGAGCAGGGCGATCTCCCGGGACCGCTGGGTGATCGTCATGGTGAAGGTGTTCCAGATGATGAACGAGCCGACGAACAAGGCGATACCGGCGAAGATCGTGAACATCACGGTGACGACCTTCAGGTCCTTGTTCACCGCGTCCGTGGACTCCTGCACCACGGTCGCACCGGTGACCGCCTCGGCGCCGTCGGGCAGCACCGTGCTGATCCGTTGCACCAGGTCGGCCAGTGCCACGCCGGGATCGGCGCTGACGCCGATCGAGTCGAAGAACCCGGGCGCTCCCAGCACCTGTTGCGCGGTGGCGGAGTCGAAATAGGCCCCGGTCGTACCGCCCAGGTTCTTCTCGCCGCCGAACCCGACGGTGCCGACCACGGTGAACTCCTGAGTCGGGCCGCGGAACAGCACCTTGATCGTGGAGCCGAGGGCGATGTGGTGCTCCTCGGCGCTGGTGGCGTCGATCGCCACCTGGTGTGCACCTGAAGGCGCGGTGCCGGTGAGCAGCTTGACGTCGCCTCGCAGCGCCGGATCGGCCGGAAGGCTGTAGCCCATGGTGGGAGCTCCGCCGCTGGTCAGGACGGCCCGGCCGCTGTTGTCGGTCAGCAGCGCGTAGCCGCTCACCGAACCCTCGGCGGTCCGGACCCCGTCGGCCTGGCGGACCTGGGTGAGGACGGAGGCGGGGATGGGCGCCCGGCTGGTGCTGATGCCTTCGGACTGGCTGTAGGCAGCCTCGGCGCGGACGACCGCGTCGGTGCCGGCGGAGACCTTGCCGAACAACTGGCCGAAGGCCAGGTGCATGGTGTCGGTCAGGACGAAGGTGCCGGCCAGGAACGCGACCCCGAGCGCGATCGAGGCCACGGTCAGGGCGAGTCGCACCTTGTGTGCGAGCATGCCGCGCAGCGTTGCAGTGAACATGGCTCAGGCTCCTAGATGCTTCATGAAGTCGAGTACGGCGTCGGCCGTCGGCTCGAACATCTCGTCGACGACGTGCCCGTCGGCCAGGAAAAGGACCCGGTCGGCGTAGCTGGCGGCGGTCGGGTCGTGGGTGACCATGACGACCGTCTGGCCGAGTTCCTTGACGGCCTTGCGCAGGAAGCCGAGTAGTTCGGTTCCCGAGGCGGAGTCGAGCGCACCGGTGGGCTCGTCCGCGAACACGATCTGCGGACGCGAGGCGAGCGCGCGGGCGGCGGCGACCCGCTGCTGCTGCCCACCGGACAGTTCTGTCGGGCGATGGGTCAGCCGGTCGGCGAGGCCCAGCTTGTCGACGATCGACTTGACCCAGACGTCGTCCGGCTTGCGGCCGGCGATGCGGATCGGAAGGACGATGTTCTCCGCGGCGGTCATCGTCGGAAGCAGGTTGAATGACTGGAAGATGAAGCCGATCTGGTCCCGGCGCAGCAGCGTCAGCGCCTTGTCGTTGAGCGCGGTGATCCGGGTGTCCCCGAGGAACACCTCACCCGACGTGGGCCGGTCGAGACCGGCGAGCATGTGCAGCAAGGTCGACTTGCCGGAGCCGGACGGCCCCATGATCGCGGTGAACCTACCGGCCTCGAGGCTGACGGTGACGTCCTTGAGCGCGGCGATGGTCGCGTCGCCGCTGCCGTAGAACTTGCTGACGCCCTCGGCCCGGGCCGCGGTCGTCGTCGGAGCGATGGTGGTGGCAGACATGTGATTCTCCCTGTGTCGGCTTGCGATGTGCCCTGGTTCGACCCCCCGGTCGAGCGGCGTAGTCCAAGCAAAGGCGTTCCCGGCACCCGATCCCATCGGGCTGGGCGCACGGCGCCGGGGCGCTGGCCGTGGGCAATCGGCGGACGATCGTGCGGCTGACCCCACCCCTGGGGTTCGGGCACTCCCATCCCGCCACCGCTGGGCGCAGACTGCAGAGGTGAAGTTGTGGGGGCGACGGCGGACCCGCCGTGAACAACTCGCTGCGCTGCTGGTGCTGGGCGGGCTCGTGGTGTTCGTGGTGCTGGTGTACGTCGTCATCGTGCTGGGCGGCGGTGCGCTCATCGACCACACCTCGTCGCCGGATGCGGGACTTTCCGTCCTGGCGACCGCGGTGGTGGCCCTGTCCCTCGGGCGGGTGCAGTCACAGCTCGAGGTCGTTATGTCGCGATTGGTGCACGGCGGATCGCAATCGCCGTACGAGGTCTTGAGCCGGTTCTCGCCGGCAGTGACCGGCGGCCCGGCGACCGATGACCTGCCGGCCCGGATGGCCGAGGTCCTGGCCGCCGGGACAGGTGCGAAGGCAGCGCAGGTGTGGCTGATGGTCGACGGCAGGTTGTGGCTTGCCGCAACCTGGCCCACGGACGGAGCGGCAGTCCGTGAATTTCCCGGCCGACGGCAGTTGCCGGTGCGTCAGGCCGGCGAACTGCTGGGCGTTCTGGTCGTGCAGGAACACGAGAGCGTACCGCTGACGCCGGTCGAGGAACGGCTCTTCGCGGGGCTGGCCGACCAGGCCGGGCTGGTACTGCGCGGCGTGCGGTTGCGGGCCGAGCTGGTTCATCGGCTCGCGGAGCTGTCCAGGCTCGCGGCGGAACTGCGAAGGTCGAGGCAACGACTCGTCGACGCGCAGGACGCCGAGCGGAAGCGGCTTGAGCGCGACATCCACGACGGCGCTCAACAGCATCTGGTCGCGCTCGCGGTGAACCTGAGACTGGCCCACACCTTGGCCGGACGGTCGCCCGAACGGGCCGACCGGCTGCTCGTGGAGCAGCGCGAGGCGGCTGCCGCGACCATCGAGACGATCACCAGCCTCTCGCGGGGCATCTACCCGACTCTGCTCGTCGACGAAGGGCTTGCGGTCGCACTGCGGTCGGCGGCCTCCCGGAGCCCGCTGCCGGCCGAACTGGTCGCGGCTGACATCGGCCGGTACCCGGCCGGCGTCGAGGCCGCGGCGTACTTCTGTGCGCTGGAGGCGATGCAGAACTCGGCCAAGCACTCGTCGGCGACGGCGATCCGGCTGGATCTGCGGGGCGGTCCGACCGTCCTGGAGGTGACCGTCCGGGACGACGGTGCCGGGTTCGATCTCGGGGCGGCGCATCCGGGCGAAGGTCTGGCCAACATGCGTGATCGGGTCGAGTCGGCCGGCGGCACCTTGACCATCGAGACGGCACCCTCGCGCGGCACCCTCGTGGCAGCGAGACTGCCTGCCGCACATCGGCCGGTGGCCTGACATGTACGCGCGGGTGGCCTGGGTACTGACGGCGCTCACCGTGCTCATCGCCGGCGCCGACGTCTGGGTCACCTCGGCCTACCGTGGGCTGCTGTCCGAGGAAGCCGTCGCCGTGCACGGTTTCCCGTTCGTCACCGGCGCGGTCGTGGGGTGCTCGGCGATGGGCGCACTGATCGTGGCACGCTGGGCGCGGCACCCGATCGGCTGGCTGCTCCTCCTGATCGGCTTCAGCGCGTCGATCTCGTTGCTGACCGAGGCCTACAGCGTCTGGGTGGCCACGGCCGACGGGCCGGGGTCCGCGAGCCTCGGCGGGATCGCAGGCTGGATCTCCGCGCTGCTGGGCGGACAGCTCGCACTGGCTGCGCTGGCGATCGTCTTCCTGGTCGCGCCGGACGGCCGGCTGCTGTCCCGCCGTTGGCGCACCGCGGTCGTCGTGACGTTGGTGGGGTACGCCGGGTACGCCGGAAGCCTGCTCACCCTGCCGCCGGCCCAATTCGACATCGACCGGCAGGAGCTCGGGGCGACCGGCAGTGTGCTGTCCATCCTGGGGTTGCCTTTCATCACCGCGGGACTGGTCGCCGCGATGGTGTCCATCATCCTCCGGCTGCGTCGTAGCCAGGGAGTTCTGCGGCAGCAGTTGCGGCTGATCGCGCTGTCGGCGGTGTTCGTCGCCCTGAGCTTCGTCTACCTGATCGTCGCCCAACTGCTCAACGGCGGAAGGCAGACCTGGATCTCGAGCCTCCCGCTGTTCGCCTCCTTCTTCTGCCTGCCGCTGCTGTTCGCGACCGCGGTACTGCGCTACCGGTTGTTCGATCTGGACCTGATCATCAACCGCGCCGTCGTACTTGCCCTGGGCACCATCTTTGCCGGGGTCGGCTACGTCGGTCTGGTCCTGGCGGTCGCAGCCCTGCTCAACACCCGGACCAGTGGATTCTGGCTGTCGCTGCTCGCCACCGTGCTGGTCGCGATCGCCTTCCAGCCACTCCGCCAGCGGGTTGTCAGGTTCGCCAACCGGCTGGCCTACGGGGCCAGGGCGTTGCCCTACGAGGCACTCTCGGAGTTCAGCCGCCGCCTCACGGAGCCGCCGTCACCGGACGCGTTGCTGCCTGCTGTCGCCGAAGCGGCCGGGCGCGCGGTGTCCGCGGAGTCGTCCACCGCGGCCCTGCAGGTTCCCGGCCTGGTAGGAATCTCCGTTGCCTGGCCCACGCCGGGCAACGGATCGCCGGAGTACCAGGTCCCCGTCCGCCAGGATGGCGACACGCTCGGCAGCATCGGCGTCACGATGCCGAAGGGGCACGGGCTCCGGGCCGCGGACGAGCGACTGCTGCACGATCTGGCCGACCAGACCGCGCTCGCCTTCCGCAACGCCGCGATGGAGACCGAGCTGGCGGGGCACGTGGCTGCCCTTGATCACACCACCGAGGCGCTGGCGGAGTCCCGGCGAAGGATCATCGCGGCCGACGACGCCGCTCGCCGCCGCCTGGAGTCTGCGATCTCCCGCGACGTGCTGTCCCATCTGCAGCCGATGGCCGAGCGGTTGAGCCGCCTCAGCGTGGTGAGATCGGGAAGTACGGCGGCCGACGAGCTCGAGCAACTCGTTGACGAGACGAATGCGGCACTCGACTCGTTGCGCGAACTGACCCGAGGGCTGTTCCCCACCCAGCTAGGCCGGGCAGGTCTGGCCCGCGCACTCAGTTCACACCTGGCGCGCACCAATCAGGCGGTCGCTCTGCACGTCGAGCCTTCGGCCGACCGGCGGTTCCCCTCCAGGGTCGAGGCGGCCGTCTACTTCTGCTGCGTCGAGGCGGTGCGCGCCGGGTCCGTGACGACCCGGATCGACCTCCGGGTGGTGGCTGCGGAGCTCGAGGTGCAGATCCGTGGCCTGGCCGGCCATCAGATCGACGTACAGGCGCTCGTCGACCGGGTGGAGGCGGCGGGCGGACGGCTCGGGCTCGATGAGGCCGGTCTGCTGACGATCAGCATTCCGGTCGGTCCCGGCGAGCCCACGCAGCCGTGAGCAGGTCCGGACCGAACGTGGCCTTGGCCAGGTACGAAGCGGCCCCACACCCGGAGAGGTCGAACTCCTCCCGGTCATAGGTCGAGAGCAGTACGACGACCGGTGGAGCGGCGTACCGGGTGATCTGCCGGGTGGCCTCGATGCCGTCGATACCGGGCAGGTTGACGTCCATCAGCACGAGACCCGGACGCAGCCTGGTGACGGCGAGCAGCGCCTCCTCGCCGGACGAGGTGGACGCGACGACGACGAAACCGTCCGTCTCCGACACGACTGCGGCGATCGCGCGCCGGAACGGCTCCTGGTCATCCACGATCAGTACGCGTACCTCGGACACTTGCCCACCTCCTGACAGCCATCGTGGGGGACAAGTCGTCGAGCCGACATGGTGCTGTCCGCCCGGCCTGGTGCGGTTGACCCCCACCGACGTCAGCGGCCGGCCGGCCCACCGGTCGCTTCGAGGTAGGCGAGGACGGCCATCACGCGCCGGTTGACGTCGGACTCGTCGGCCAGGCCGAGTTTCTGGAAGAGCGAGCTGATGTGTTTCTCCACGGCCCTGGTGCTCATGAAGAGGGCCTTCGCCGTGGCCTCGTTGCTGCGACCTGCGGCGAGTTCCTGGAGCACCTCGCGCTCGCGGTCGGTCAGGCCGGGCAAAGGTGACCGCGAATCCCGCGCCTTGCGCGCCAGCAGACCCTCGACGACCCGGGCATCGAGGACGGAGCCGCCGCGCGCGACGTCGTACAGGGCTCGCAGCAGCTCGTCGCGCTGCGACACCCGTTCCTTCAGCAGGTACCCGAGGCCGGCGACGCCGTCGGACAGCAGGTCGAACGCGTAGTCCTCCTCGACGTACTGCGACAGCACGACGACCCCGATCGACGGGTGGTCGGCGCGGATCCGCTTGGCGGCGTCGATGCCCTCGGTCGTGAAGGTCGGGGGCATCCGGATGTCGGTCAGGACGGCGTCCGGCCGGTGCCGGGCCACCGACTCCAGCAGCGCGGCCGGATCGGTGACCACGTCGACGAGCTCGATGTCCTCGGTCTCAGTGAGCAGCGCGGAGATGCCTTCGCGCACGAGGAAGTTGTCATCCGCAAAGACAACTCGCAACGCCACGGCACTCACTCTAGGCCCGCTGTCCAGGCCGGGCCGTGGTTGTCAGGCCGGGGATGGGCTGGTGTGCGCTGGGCCGGTCAGTTCGCGGCGTACGGACAGTCCGACGCCGATCAGGACGACACCCCAGATGAGAGCGGTGATCCCGAGCAGGACTGCGATGCCGACCGCGCCGGCACCCGGATTCACGGCGAACAGGATGCCCAGCAGGATCGAGAGGGCGGCGCTCAGCACCAGCAGCCAGCGCGGGGTCACCCGGTTGCTGCTGAACGCTCCGAACAGTTCGAAGATCCCACGGATGATCAGCCAGATGCCGAGGATCCAGGTCAGCGCCTTCGCGGTCAGGCCCGGGCTGGTGATCGCGAAGAACGCCGCGATCAGTGCGATCACGCCGAGCGTGATCAGCCAGAGCCGGCTGCCGCGTGATTCCGGCTGGAACGCCTGGACGACCGAGCTGATGCCGTCCATCAAGGCCCACAAGCCCCAGATGAACGCCAGCGCGATCGCTGTGTTGATCGGCCAGGCGATGGCGAAAATACCGAACACGATACCGATGACGCCCCGGACGATCAGCATCTTCCAGCCGAGAGTGAACCAGTCCCGCTCCATGTAGACCTCCTAGAGGCTTCTCAACCTCATGGTGATCCCAGCGTGACCGGTTGACAACTACCGTGAGCGGATACGACTACTCAGAGGCGCGACGGAGCGCTTCGGAGAGGCGTTCGGCGGCCGCCATGACCGCGGGAGCGTGCATCCGGCCGGGCTGGCGGGACAGCCGCTCGATCGGGCCGGAGACCGAGACCGCCGCGATCACCTTGCCGCTGGGCGACCGGACCGGAGCGGAGACGGACGCGACACCTTGCTCGCGTTCGCCGACCGAGTGCGCCCAGCCACGACGCCGTACGCCGGCCAGTGCCGCAGCGTTGAAGGTCGAGTTGTGGAGGCCGCGGTGCATCCGCTCCGGGTCCTCCCAGGCAAGCAGTATTTGGGCTGCCGACCCGGCCGCCATCGTCAACTGGCTACCGACCGGCACGGTGTCGCGCAGGCCGGACGGACGCTCCGCGGCGGCGACGCAGACCCGGTACTCACCCTGGCGGCGGAACAGCTGCGCCGACTCACCGGTGATGTCCCGCAGCCGCGCCAGCACGGGGCCGGCGGTGGCGAGCAGCCGGTCCTCGCCGGCGGCGGAGGCCAACTCACTCAGTCGCGGACCGAGCACGAACCGTCCCTGCATGTCGCGTCCGACCAGACGGTGGTGCTCCAGCGCCACCGCCAGGCGGTGCGCCGTCGGGCGGGCCAGTCCCGTGGCCGCCACCAGGCCGGCCAGGGTCGCCGGCCCGGACTCGAGGGCGGACAGAACGAGAGCTGCTTTGTCGAGAACGCCGACTCCGCTAGAGTTGTCCATGAAACGATATTGCCGTCTCGAATCGTGGAACGCAAGTCGCTTCTGCCCTGGGTTCCGGAGCACTGTGAGCGATAGCACCTCACCACAAGCCTCACTCGGGGCGCCGGGGCGGGACAAGTATCAAGGAGGAGAAGTCTGATGGGTAGGACGTTGTCGGAAAAGGTCTGGGATGCGCACGTCGTGCGCCATGCCGACGGAGAGCCCGACCTCCTCTACATCGACCTCCACCTGGTGCACGAGGTGACCAGCCCGCAGGCCTTCGACGGACTCCGGCTGGCCGGCCGGCAGGTCCGGCGGCCCGACCTGACCATCGCCACCGAGGACCACAACGTCCCGACGTACGACGTGGACAAGCCGATCGCCGACCCGGTGTCGCGCACGCAGGTCGACACGCTGCGCAAGAACGCCGAGGAGTTCGGCATCCGGATCCACACCCTCGGCGACCCGGACCAGGGCGTCGTGCACGTGATCGGCCCGCAGCTCGGCCTGACCCAGCCCGGCATGACCGTGGTCTGCGGTGACAGCCACACCTCTACTCATGGCGCGTTCGGGGCGATTGCCTTCGGCATCGGTACGAGCGAGGTCGAGCACGTGCTCGCCACCCAGACCCTGATGCAGGCCCGGCCGAAGACGATGGCCGTCACGGTCGACGGCGCGCTGCCCGACGGGGTTTCGGCCAAGGACCTGGTGCTCGCGCTGATCGCGCAGGTCGGCACCGGCGGCGGCCAGGGCTACATCGTGGAGTACCGCGGCGAGGCGATCCGGGCGCTGAGCATGGAAGCCCGGATGACGATCTGCAACATGTCGATCGAGTGGGGCGCGAAGGCCGGCATGATCGCGCCGGACGAGACCACGTTCGCCTACCTGCAGGACAAGCCGCACGCGCCGCAGGGCGTCGACTGGGAAGCGGCCGTCGAGTACTGGAAGAGCCTGGCCACCGACGCGGACGCCACGTTCGACCGCGAGGTCGTGCTGCGGGCAGAGGACATCGCGCCGTTCGTCACCTGGGGCACCAACCCCGGCCAGGGCATCCCGCTGTCGGAGAACGTCCCGTCGCCGGCCGACTTCGACAACGAGAACGACAAGGTCGCGGCCGAGCGCGCGCTGGAGTACATGGGCCTCACCGCCGGTACGCCGATGCGCGAGATCCACGTGGACACGGTGTTCCTGGGCTCGTGCACCAACGGCCGGATCGAGGACCTGCGGGCCGCGGCCGGTGTGCTGGCCGGCCGGAAGGTTGCCGAGGGCACCCGGATGCTCGTGGTTCCCGGCTCCGGCCGGGTCCGGCTGCAGGCCGAGGCCGAGGGCCTGGACGCGATCTTCAAGGACGCCGGCGCCGAGTGGCGTGGGGCCGGTTGCTCGATGTGCCTGGGCATGAACCCGGACCAGCTGGCTCCGGGGGAGCGCAGCGCCTCCACGTCGAACCGCAACTTCGAAGGCCGTCAGGGCAAGGGCGGGCGCACCCACCTGGTGTCGCCGCTGGTCGCCGCCGCCACCGCGGTCACCGGGACCCTCGCGGCCCCCGCGGACCTTCCGCCCGTCGACGTCGCCGTACCCGAGAACGTCTGAGGAGCAGCAGAATCATGGAAGCCTTCACCCAGCACATCGGTACTGCGGCCCCGCTGCGCCGGAGCAACGTCGACACCGACCAGATCATCCCCGCGGTCTACCTGAAGCGGGTCACCCGGACCGGCTTCGAGGACGGGCTGTTCGCGGCCTGGCGCAACGATCCGGCGTTCGTCCTCAACCAGCCCGAGTACGACGGGGTCTCGGTGCTCGTGGCCGGACCGGACTTCGGTACCGGATCGTCCCGGGAGCACGCGGTCTGGGCCCTGCTCGACTACGGGTTCCGTGTGGTCGTGTCGTCGCGGTTCGGCGACATCTTCCGCGGCAACTCGGGCAAGGCCGGACTGCTGGCGGCCCTGGTGGACCAGGACGTCGTCGAGCAGTTGTGGACGACGGTCGAGGCCGACCCGGGCACCAAGGTCACGGTCGACCTGGAGAACAAGACGATCTCGGCCGGTGACGTCGCGGCGACGTTCGAGATCGACGACTACACCCGCTACCGGCTGCTGAACGGCCTCGACGACGTCAGCATCACCTTGTCCCACGAGGCCGACATCGCGACGTACGAAGCAACCCGGCCGTCCTTCAAGCCGGCCACCCTTCCCGCCAAGGCCTGATACTCGGCCAGACTGGGTCATGGGGCCTCCCGGCCTGGACTGAGGAGCGCAGGGAGCGAAGCGACCGGAGCGACGAGGGAAGGCCGGGAGCCAAGGCCCCC
>NZ_JBEZYF010000065.1:0-51769 GCF_040638415.1 Kribbella sp. NPDC026596
GTCGCGAGTCTGGGACGCCATGCAGGGCCACCCGCGGCCCCCGGTGTGAGGTGCTGATGAAGACAGCCGTCGCGGATCGGGTCGCCGAGCTCACCGGTGCGCGGGTGCCCTTCGTCCACGCGACCGTCGTCCGCGCGGAGCACCCGACCTCGGCGCGCCCGGGTGACGACGCGATCGTGCTCGCGGACGGATCGATCGAGGGGTTCGTCGGCGGCGTCTGCGCCGAGGGGTCGGTGGTCGCGGCCGCCCTCACCAGCCTCGCCGACGGCCGCGCGGTCCTGCTGCGCGTCGTGCCCACCGAGGCGGATGCCTTTCCGGAGGTGCCGGGCGCGGTGGTGGCGACCAACCCTTGCCTGAGTGGCGGCGCGCTGGAGATCTTCCTGCGACCACAGATCCCGCCGCCGTTGCTCGGCATCTCGGGATCGACTCCGATCGCCGACGCGATCGCCGCCGTCGGTGCCGCGGCCGGCTTCGCCATCGATCGGCTCGACGGGACCAAGCCACCGTCGCCGGGCACGCTGGCGGTCGTGGTGGCAGGGCTCGGCCGGGACGAAACCGGACCACTGCGGGCCGCGCTGGACGCCGGCGTCGGCTTCGTCGGATTGGTTGCCAGTAGCAAGCGTGGTCGTGCGGTGCTGGCCGAGCTCGGACTGACCGACGAGGAGAGCGCGCGGATCCGAACCCCGGCCGGCCTGGATCTGGGCGCGGAGACCCCCGGAGAGATCGCTCTCTCCGTTCTCGCCGATATCGTCCGCTCGGTCCGGCAGGAGGGTCTCGGCCCGGCTCCCGGGCAGACAGCTGTGCCTGCACAGGCCCTTGATCCGGTCTGCGGAATGTCGGTGGTGATCACACCGGACACGCCGCACCTGGACGTCGAAGGCACCACCTACTGGTTCTGCGGAACCGGCTGCCGTGAGGCGCACGCCGCGCAGGTCTCGGGTTGAGCGGCATGTTCGTCACCGGACTCGTGCTCGCCGCGGGTGGGTCGCGTCGGCTGGGCCGGCCGAAGCAGCTCCTCCCCTACCAGGGCACGACACTGCTGGACGCCGTACTGCGCACTGCACGGGACTGTGGGTTCGACCAACTGCTCGTCACCCTCGGCGGTGCCGCCGAGCAAGTCCGTGAAACGGTGGATCTGACCGGGACCGCGGTAGTTCTCAACCCGTCGTACGGGACCGGCTGCTCTTCCTCGATCGTCACCGCACTGGACGCGGTCGATGACCGAGCGGCGGGCATCGTGCTCCTGCTCGGCGACCAGCCCGGAGTCGTCGCCGAGTCGGCCCGCTCGGTGATCCGCCCGGACGCGCCGATCGCTGTCTGCCGGTACCGCGACGGCATCGGCCATCCCTTCTGGTTCGCCCGATCGGTGTTTCCCGACCTCGCGAATCTGCACGGGGACAAGGGGGTCTGGAAGCTCATCGAGTCGGGCCGTCATGCCGCCGTCGAGGTTCCCGTGGACGACGACGTGCCGGCCGACGTGGACACCTGGGCCGACTACGAAAGCCTGCTGGCACAGGGGATCGGGCGATGACGGCGCCGTTCCAGGATCCCGAGGAGGTGGTCACTCGGTTCGACGAGGCCGGGCACCTGCTCGACGAAGGCACCGCCATGGCGTTGTACCTCGCGTCGACCCTCCCCCGGCCGCTGTTGCTCGAAGGCGAGCCAGGGGTCGGGAAGACGACGTCGGCGCTCACGCTGGCGACGGTTCTCGGCACGTCCCTGATCCGGCTGCAGTGCTACGAGGGGCTCACCGCGCGGGAAGCCTTGTACGAATGGAACTACCAGCGTCAGCTGCTCGCGATCCGGCTGGCCGAATCCCGGCACGACCGGCTCGAGGACGCCGATCTGTTCACCGCCGAGTTCCTGATCGAGCGGCCGATCCTGCGCAGTGTGACGGCGACCGGGCCGGTGCCGCCGGTGTTGCTGCTCGACGAGATCGACCGGGCCGACGACGAATTCGAGGCGCTGCTGCTGGAGTTCCTGGGCGAGGCGTCGGTGACGATCCCGGAGCTGGGTACGTTCGCCTCCGCGAGACCGCCGTACGTCGTCCTCACCTCGAACCGGAGCCGCGAGCTGCACGACGCGCTGCGGCGCCGTTGTCTCTACCACTGGATCGAGTTCCCGTCTCCCGACCGAGCGGTCCGGATCGTCCGGCGCCGGATCCCGGCGGCCGCCGAAGCGCTCGTCCGCAGTGTCACCGACTTCGTCGGGCGGGCTCGGGAACTGGATCTCGACAAGCCGCCGGGGCTGGCCGAGACGATCGACTGGGTGGCCGCACTGAGCGCGCTCGGTGTGAGCTCACTCGGTCGCGACAACGCGCTCCGAACCCTGTCGGCGATCGCCAAGTCGCCCGACGACGTGGACGCCATGACCGAACTGTTCGAACCGAGCGAGGGCACAGGATGAAGATCACCCACGAGTTCATCGTGAGCGTACCGCCGGCCGAGGCCTGGGCGGTGCTGACCGATCTCGAGGCGATCGCGCCGTGTATGCCGGGTGCGAGCCTGACCGGGTTCGACGGCGAGACCTACCAGGGCAAGGTCCGGGTCAAGCTCGGACCGGTGATCAGCGACTTCGGCGGCACCGCCCGGTTCACCGCCAAGGACGACGCGACCCACCATGCCGTGATCGATGCCAAAGGCAAGGACTCCCGCGGGGCCGGCAACGCGTCCGCGCGGATCACCGCGGACCTCAGGCCCGATCCGGCCGGCACTGTGGTGAGCGTCGACACCGACCTGACCATCTCCGGCAAGGTCGCCCAGTTCGGCAGCAGCATGATCAAGCAGGTGTCCGAGAAGCTCCTCGGAGAGTTCACCACCTGCCTGGAAGCCAAGCTGGCGGCGGGCGCACTGGGCTCGGGAGCAGAACAAGTGTCCGCACCGCAGCACACCGCGACGAGCGACGGGCACGCTGCTACTCGTCCAGCCAGCACTGTGGCGGAACCGTCGCCGGGCACGACTTCAAGCAGCAGCGAGGAACCAGCTCCGCTCGATCTGATGCAGCTGGCAGGTGGGTCGGTGGCTCGACGGGTGGTGCCGGTCCTCGTGGGCGTCGTGATCGTGGGGGTGGTGATCTACTTCCTTGTCCGATGACGCTGTCCTGTTCCGCGCGGTGGACCGCGCGGCCTTCGCCGTAGCGTTCTCGGAACGGCTACGGCGAGCAGGAGCTGCCGTCGATCTCACCGCGACCGAGATCTTCACCGAGGCGTTGACCGTGATCCCGGCACCCGACCGGCGCCGGTTGTACTGGCTCGGTCGAGTCACCCTGGTTCGCCACCGGCCGGATCTCGACAAGTACGACGCGGTGTTCGCCGCCGTGTTCGCCGACGCGGTCCTCCGGGTCGACCCACAGACCCGGCGCCGACCGCTCGACTCCGCCCTCGAGCGCGCTTCCAGCCCCATCTCGCCACCAACTTCGGCGGTTCAGGACGGTGCAGGTCTGCCGTGGATCACGATGGCCGCAGCCACGGGCCGCGCCGAAGAGGCGAACACCGGTCTCGCTGTCCCCGAACGGCTTCCGAGCGCACTGGCCGGGCTGCGCGACACCCCGTTCGACGTACTCGACCCGGTGCAGTTGGCGGAAGTCGGAGCATGGCTCGAAAGTGCTCGCGAGCGCTGGCCAACCCGTCGTACTCGCCGCTTCGCGACGCGGAGCCGTGGGACGATGATCGATCTCCGGGCCACCATGGCACGCTCACGCAGCACCGGCTGGGAACCGACCGAGCTCGTTCGTACCGGACCTGTCCACAAGCCCCGACGCCTGGTCATGCTGTGCGATGTCAGCCAGTCGATGCAGGCCTTCATCACGCCGTACCTGCATCTGATGCGCGCGGCAACGATGACCGCCGACGCCGAGGTGTTCGCCTTCGGGACCACGTTGACCCGGCTCACCGCCGTACTCGCGCATCGTGATGTCGCGGTGGCCGTCGACCAGGCGACGAAGCTGGTCACGGACCGCTTCGGCGGGACCCGGATCGCTACCAATCTCGGCGCACTGCTGAAGTCGAGGTACGGCGCGCTCGTCCGTGGTGCGGTGGTGATCATCGCCTCCGACGGCTGGGACAGCGACGACCCCGAGCAACTGGCTCGCACCATGGCGCGGCTGGCACGACGAGCCCATCGAGTGATCTGGCTGAACCCGCGAGTCGCCGCACCCGGTTACCAGCCACTCACCGGCGCGCTGGTCGCTGCCCTGCCGTACTGCGATGCTCTGCTCCCCGGCAACACCCTCGACGGCCTCGCCGAGGTGGTCAACTCCACAAGGTGACGTGGATCGACGGCCGGAAATGCCCGATCGTCACCCCCGCTCCTCGCAGCATCGCCTGGGTCGCACGCGGTGTGGTGATGAAACGCGTCAACTCGGCGGCCGCTGGTACGACGGCATGCGCGGGCAGCGTCATCGCGGTCCAGACTCCGCCCATCGTCAGCCCCCGACCGGTGACGATCGTCAGCCGGCCACTCGAGACGTCACCGGCGGCCGCAGACGACAGCGCCACGGCAACTCCCCCGTCACGCTTCGCCTCCTCGATCGCCGCCGCGTGACTTTGGAAGATCCGCTGCCTCGACTCCGGAACCTCCAGCTTGCGCAGCATCGCCGCGACCGCGCCGTCGGTGACCGCCGAGGGTCCCAGCAACCACGTCTGCTCGCGTAGCAGCGCCGGCCGGGCCGGGCCGATCGCCGCGGGGTGCGCACTGCCGGCGACCACGACCAGGCGGTAGTTGAGGAACGGAATCCGCCGGATCGACTCCGGCAGGTCGGCCGGAACAGGGCCCAGGGCAACGTCCACCGCGCGTTCGGACAACAGCGCGGCGAACTCGCGCGGATGGTGCACACTCAGCTCGACGTCCAGGTCGTCGGCCCGGGCGGCGAACAGTTCGATCAGGCCCGGAGCAGCGTGCTCCGCGAACAACGTCGAGGACGCGATCCGCATCAGCCGCCGACCGCGACCGGCCTGGCTGACCTCCTGGATCGTTCGGTTCTGCAGCCCGAGCAGTTCGACGGCGCGGCTGGCGAGCCGCAGTCCGCCGGGAGTGAACGCCAGGCCCGACGCCGTCCTGGTGAAGAGCTGGTCCCCGAGTTCCTTGCGCAGTTGGGCGACGTGCAGCGAGACGGCAGCCTCGGTGACCTGGAGTTCGGCGGCGGCAGCCTTCACCGAACCGAGGCGGACGACCGCAGAGAACGCGCGGAGCTGAGTAGGCGTCATCGTTCCGCCATCGTAGAACCGCGCCCCGCCTTTCGCCCCCGATCGCCACGTGTCGCGCAGCCCCCATCACGATGTGTAACGCCCCTGTGCACCCGACTAACAGCCCTCAGCGCAGCTAACAGCCCTGTCCGGTTGGTCGAACGTCCCCGCCGTACGCACCGGCAAGGTCCTCCCCTGGAACCCAGAACCACCCTTGACCTTCGAAACCGCCGCCACCTTCATCAACACTCTCGTCACAACCACCTAGTGCCGCATCCCCGTGACAATGTCACAGGGATGACTGTCCGCTCGTCTTATGCCGAGACACCGGATCGAGTGGGAAGGCAGTGGGATGAGTGACGGCGATGGGTGGCGGGAGTTGCCCGAGGTGCGGAGCGTGGCCGAACTGGAGCAGCTCGCTAGTCCGGACCCGATCGTGCGCGACAAGGTCGAGAGCCGGCTGAGTGAGGTGCACCGCGAGTGGATCGAAGGCACGCCGCTGGTGTTCATCGCGACGTCCTCGCCGGACGGTCGATGCGACGTATCGCCGAAGGGCGACCCGCCCGGATTCGTGAAGGTGCTGGACGAGGTCACGCTCGCCATCCCGGAACGCTCGGGCAACCGCCGCATGGACGGCTTCCACAACATCCTCGGGAACCCTCATGCCGGGCTGATCTTCGTGATCCCGGGACGGCCCGAGACGCTACGGGTGAACGGCCGGGCCAGGATCGTCACCGACGGACCCTTCTTCGACGACATGGTCGTGCGCTCGCACCGACCCCCCGTGGCGCTCGTCGTAGAGGTCGAGGAAACGTTCTTCCACTGCCCGAAATCCTTCGCCCGCTCCAAAACCTGGAAACCCGACACCTGGAACCCAACAGCCGTCCGCCCGTACGCCGAAATCGCCCGCACCCTCTGGCGCCAAGGCGAGTCCCTGCAGTCAATAGAAGCCCGCAACCGCCCGGAGGTCATCGACGCCCAGCTCTACCCGTCACAGTAAGACCCGGAAACCCAGTCGACCCGCATCCGGAGTTCGGGTCCTCGTCCGCGATTGCCCGGAACCCCAAACGCTCGTACAGAGCCTTCGCCCGATTCGCCTTCAGGACGTCGCTTCCGAAGCTCGCCGCAGCCGCTCAGGAACGAACCAGCGTTCATGGAACTGCCGCTGTACGACGTGGTTCCACGGCCCCCACGTTGATCGGGTACGGGCCTGTTCGGATCGTTGTCCCGGGCAAACAACCGTTCCGTCGCGATCGAACGTCACCGATGCCAGCGAGGCGAACCTGCTGAGCTACTCCGTCGCCGGAGTCGACCTTCTTCCGCCCTGGGTTCCTGAACGTTTCCGTTGCCTAGCTTCCAAATCGGCCGTCCTGGAGTGAATCTCTTTCACCGATTGCCTCGGGCAACCGTTGTCCGTACTCGATCCCGTCCCTGGCACTGGACAAGCACATCCCTGGGCTGTGTACTCACCCGTGTTCGTCGGAGGGAGGTGGTCATGACAGGAATCAGGTTGGACGCAGTGTCCAAGGTGTACGACGGCCAATACCTTGCGGTCGACGGGGTTTCGCTCGAGGTCGCCGCCGGCGAGTTCATGGTGCTCCTCGGGCCATCGGGCTGCGGCAAGACCACCTTGCTCCGGATGATCGCCGGTCTGGAGGAGATCACCGAGGGAGAATTGTGGTTCGACCGCACCAGGACCACAATTCTTCCGCCCCGGGACCGCGGCGTCGCGCTCGTCTTTCAGAACGGCGCCCTGTATCCGAACCGCACGGCGCGCGGAAACATCATGTTCCCGCTGGAGATCGCCGGCGAAGACGCCACCGAAGCGAACGCCAAGGTCAGCGGGCTGGCGAAGATCCTCGGGATCGACACGACTCTCGACCGGCTGCCGAGAACGCTCTCCGGCGGTCAGCGGCAACGGGTCGCGATCGGACGGGCGCTGGTGAGACAGCCGCGGATCTTCCTGATGGACGAGCCGCTGCCCAACCTCGACGCGACCATGCGGACCGAGTTGCGGCAGGAGATCGGGGCGATGGCCCGGGATCTCAACGTCACCACGGTGTACGTCACCCATGATCAGATCGAGGCCCTCACCCTGGCGGACCGGATCGCGATCATGCGCGAAGGCCGGATCGAGGATGTCGGCACGCCCGCCCAGGTCTACAACGACCCGGCCACCGCATTCGTTGCGGGATTCATGGGCAGCCCGCGCATCAACCTGATGTCAGCGACCGTCCGAGTCACCGACCACCATCGCGTCTTCCTCGACTTCGGCATCCAGACGATCTCGCTGTCGCCGATCGACCGCCGGTCGTTGATCCTGAGGCACAACGACGGCCGCCAGGTGATCGTCGGCGCCCGCTCGGACGCGTTCACCCCGGTCGCCGGCGGCGACGCCAACGAACTCTCGGGAACGTTGCGAACGCTCGAGTTCCACGGTCATCAGTGGATCGCGTTCGTCCACTGCGACCTCGAGATGATCAACCCGGACCTGGTCGGCGCAGTCCCGGCACGGCCGACGGCGCCACCTCCGCCATCACCGGCCAGCGGCACACGCACGCGGCATGCGGCTGCCTCTTCGCCCGCACTCGCATCAGCACTGGGAGCGATAGTCAAGGCCGCCTTCCGACGGCGGCCCCCGCAGCCCCCGGCCGAGGAACCTTCCACTCCGGCACATCGCCGGAGCGACCTGGTCATCGAGGTGGGCGCCGCGGACGGTCTCCAGACCGGAGCGACCGTACGGCTGTCCGTCGACACCTCGCGCCTCCACATCTTCGACGAGAGCGGCCGCCGCATCGACCGCATCACCCGCTGATGTCAGCTAAGCGTGGCGGGAAGCTTCCAGGGCGAGGAGGAGTTCGGCGACCGAATGTGGATCGCTCAGCGAGCGCCCGGTGCGTTCCTCGATGCGGCGCAGACGATGGCGGACGGTGTTCGGGTGGCAGTAGAGCTGCTCGCCGGTCTCGGTGGCGGAGCCGTGATGCGTCGACCAGACCGCCAAGGTCTCGAGCAGCACCTCACGGTCGTCGATCGGTAGGTCGTCGAGCCCACCGAGCACCTTCCGGACGAAGTACTGCATCACATCCGGTGCCGCGACCGCCGCCATCGTCAACGGTGACTCGTCGAACAGCGCCACCGGGGAGTCCGGCGTCGAACCCGACAGCGCGACCCGCGCGAACCGCACCGCCTGCCCGGTCCCGTCGAGTTCGTCGTACGGCGGACTGACGCCGACGCGACCGGTCGCGGACTGGCGCAGCAGGTCGATCAGTACGGCGAGACGCCTGGGCGGCACGCCCACCACGCCGATCTGCAGCTCGGGCAACAGTCGCCAGGCAGACGCGAGACCGACAGACCGCAGCCGCTCCTCCACCGCGGTCAGTGCCTGCCGACCGACCTCGGGCACCTCCGCGGCAACGACCACGAACGGTCCCTTGTGCGGCAGCCGCAACAGCTCGGCCGCCTCCCACAACGTGCCGCCGCCGCTCACGCGGCCCTCGAGCAACGCTTCGACCAACGCCGAGCGCTGCTGGTCCTGCTCCAGCATCCGCCGGGACTGCACGTCGCGGTAGGCATCCGTCATCGCGTCGGTGTAGGACGACTGCATCTGCCACAGCCGGCTCGATGCGCGCACCAGGGCCTGGTCGGTGATCCCGGCGGAATGGGCCTCGGTCAGCACCGCGTCCCAGAGGTAGCGCGTGCCGACCCGGTACGCCGCCATCACGTCCGCCAGCGGTGCACCCAGCTCCGCCCGCAGCCGCCCGGTCTCGCGGGCGGACACCGGGTCGGAGCGATCGCCGACCAGTGATTCGAGCATGAAGTCGAAGTTCGCCCCGCAGGACGCCCGCAACTCGGCCGGCGGTACGAGACCGCCGGTGCGGTAGAAGTCGATCTCGCTCTCGATCTGGGCCGCCATGGCCTCGATGAACTCGCCGGCCCGGCCCCGGAGCCGGGCGACAAGATCCTCGATCTCCGAGCTGGCGCGCTCCGTGCTCACCCTCGGAGCATAAGCCCCGGGCCGTTGTTCACGGGCACACTCGCGCGCCCGCCACGTTGGCCGGCGGACCATCGACGCGGGCCGGACCCGGACGGATCGTGGAGTCAGATCCCCCCCGAACCATCCCGGAGCGACACCATGACGAATCTCAGCCTGAACCTGACCGAGTCCGCGGCCATGTACCCGGACCACCCCGCGATCCGGCTGGACGACGACGTCCTGCGCTACGCCGAACTCGATGACGCCGCATCCCGCGTCGTGAGCCTGCGCCGCGAGTACGGCGTGCAGCCCGGTGACCGGGTCGGCCTGATGCTGCCGAACATCCCCGAGTTCGCGATCGTGTTCTACGGAACACTCCGGGCCGGCGGCATCGCCGTACCGATGAATCCGTTGCTGAAGCGGCGCGAGGTCGAGTACTACCTCGCCGACTCGGGCGCCAAGGTGCTGTTCGCCTGGCACGAGATGGCCGCCGAAGCCGAAGCCGGCGCCAAGGCCGCGGGCGCCGAGCTGGTGACGGTGTCACCGGACGAGTTCCGCGCTGTGATCTCGACCCGCGAACCGATCGCCGATCCGGTCAGCAAGGACGGTTCCGACACGGCGGTGATCCTCTACACCTCCGGCACCACCGGCCGGCCGAAGGGCGCCGAGCTGACCCACGCCGGCCTCAACACCAACCAGGCAGTCAGCGCCCGGACGCTGTTCCGGATCGGCCCGGACGATGTGGTGATGGGATGCCTGCCGCTCTTCCATGTGTTCGGACTGACCTGCGGACTCAACACCGCGATCGCCAGCGGCGCGACACTGACCCTCATCCCCCGCTACGCCCCGGCGAAGGCGCTCGAGGTGATCGCCCGCGACGGCGTCACGGTGTACGAGGGCGTGCCCACGATGTACGCCGCCATGCTCGGCGTACCCGAGCGCGAGAAGTACGACGTGAGCACGCTGCGCACCTGCGTGTCCGGCGGGGCGGCCCTTCCGGTCGAGGTGCTACGCGCCTTCGAGGAAGCGTTCGGCTGCATCATCCTGGAGGGCTACGGGCTGTCCGAGACATCTCCGGTCGCCTCGTTCAACCATCCGGACGCGGTCCGCAAGCCCGGGTCGATCGGTACGCCGATCGAGGGCGTGCGGATGCGGGTCGTCGACGACACGCGGCAGCCGCTGCCGGCCGGTGAGATCGGCGAGATCCAGATCGGTGGGCACAACGTGATGAAGGGCTACTGGAACAAGCCCGACGCCACCGCCGCCACGGTCGACGCCGACGGGTGGCTGAGCACCGGCGACCTGGCGCGACAGGACGAGGACGGCTACTTCTTCATCGTCGACCGGAAGAAGGACCTGCTCATCCGTGGCGGCTACAACGTCTATCCCCGCGAGGTCGAGGAGGTCCTCTACGAGCACCCGGCGGTCGCCGAGGCGGCCGTGGTCGGCATCCCGCACGCGTCCCTCGGCGAGGAGATCGGCGCCGCCGTCGCCCTCAAGCCCGGTACGACGGCGACCCCCGAGGAACTGCGGGACTTCGTCAAGACCCGGATCGCGGCGTACAAGTATCCGCGCGCGGTGTGGATTGTCGACAATCTGCCGAAGGGACCCACCGGCAAGATCCAGCGCCGCGACGTCGTCGTACCGGACGGAGTCCTCCGATGAGCACCCACAACGCCCACGCCGACGAGCTCGCCGCCCCGCTCGACCTGCTGCTCACCAGTGCCGCCGTCGGCCCGCTGCGCCGGTTCCTGCCGAACGCCTCCTGGGCCCGGATGACGACCGGCCTGGCTCGCCGGCCGCGGACGGTTGCCGGGCGCGCCACAGACCTGGCCGGCGAGCTCGGCCGGATCGCGATCGGACACTCCGAACGGGCACCTTCCCGCCGCGACCGCCGGTTCGCCGACCCCGCGTGGACCCACAACCCGGTGTTGCGCCGGATCGTGCAGGCCTACCTCGCCGCGGCCGAGACCGCCGGCGCGCTGACCGCGGACGCGCAACTGGAGTGGCGGGACCGGCAACGGATGGGTTTCGTCGTCGACAACCTCGTCGAAGCACTTGCTCCGAGCAACAACCCGCTGGTCAACCCGGTGGCCTGGAAGGCGCTGATCGACACCGCCGGCCTGAGCTCGGTCGCCGGAACCCGCAACCTGGTCCGCGACCTGGCCACGGCACCGCGCGTCCCGAGCATGGTCGAGCCGACGGCGTTCGAGGTCGGCAAGACGGTCGCCGCGACCGCTGGCGCGGTCGTGTTCCGCAACGAGGTCCTGGAGCTGATCCAGTACACCCCGCAGACCCCGAAGGTCCGCGCCGTACCGCTGCTGATCGTGCCGCCGGTGATCAACAAGTACTACGTTGTCGACCTCGCGCCGGGCCGGAGCATGGTCGAGTACTTCGTCCAGCAGGGCCAGCAGGTGTTCACCATCTCGTGGCGGAACCCGGACGCCCGGCACCGCGATTGGAATATCGACACCTATGGCCAGGCAATCATCGACGCGATGGACGCCGTCCAGCGGATCTGCCGTACCGACAGCACGCAGCTGTTTGCCACCTGCTCCGGCGGGATCCTGGCCTCGATGCTGCTCGGTCATCTCGCCGATCGCGGTGAACTCGACCGCGTCGCCGGGTTCACCCTCGCGGTCTCGGTGCTCGACCAGACGCACGCCGGATTCGCATCGGCCGCGCTCGACGAGCGGGTGGCCGCCGCGGCCGTCGCCTCGTCCGCCTCCAGGGGATACCTGGACGGCCGGGCGCTCGCCGAGGTGTTCGCCTGGTTGCGCCCGACCGATCTGATCTGGAGTTACTGGGTCAACAACTACCTGCAGGGACGGCCACCGGCGGCGTTCGACGTGCTGTTCTGGAACGCCGACACCACCCGGATGACCGCTGCGCTGCACCGCGGCTTCGTCGAGTTGGCGATGACGAACGCGCTGACCCAGCCGGGTCAGGCGACCATGCTCGGGTCCGCGATCGACCTCGGGAAGATCGGCACCCCGTCGTACGTGATCGCCGGCATCTCCGATCACATCTGCCCGTGGCAGGCCTGCTATCGCAGTACCCAGTTGCTCGGCGGGGAGAGCCGGTTCGTGTTGTCCACGGCCGGGCACATCGCCTCGATGGTGAATCCGCCCGGCAATCCGAAGGCGACGTACCAGCTCAACGAGGCCAACCCACCGGATCCTGACGAGTGGTTGCGCACAGCAACGACAGACCAGGGATCTTGGTGGCCCGACTATGCGGACTGGTTGGGCCGGCGGAGCGGTCGGATGAAGGCCGCGCCCGAGAGTCTCGGCGGTGGCGGGCTGGAGCCGCTCGAACCCGCGCCCGGCAGCTATGTCCGGGAGACGTGACGTGGAGATGCTGACCGCCGCCGGGAGACGGATCCGGTACGACGTACGCCCGGGGGACGTACGACGTACGCCGCTGCTGCTGTGCTGCGGGATCGGCGCCGGGTTCGAGGTACTGCAGCCGGTGGTCGACGAGCTCGACCGGACGGTGATCCGGTTCGACGTCCCCGGCGTCGGCGGCTCGCAGACCGGGCTGCTCCCGGACGGCATCCCCCGACTCGCGTGGATGGTCGACCGGATGCTGTCGCAGCTCGGGTACGACGAGGTCGACGTACTGGGACTGTCGTGGGGTGGCGCGCTCGCGCAACAACTCGCTGTCCAGCACCGGCGGCGGGTCCGTCGCCTGGTTCTGGTGAGCACCGGCACGGGCGTCCTGATGGTGCCCGGACGGCCGAGCACGCTGCTGCGGATGCTCACGCCGCGGCGCTTCGGCGATCCCGAGTACGCCGCCGGAATCGCCGGCGCCATCTACGGCGGCAGCGCCCGGAAGCACGCTGGGGAGATCCGGGCGGTCTTCGAGAACCAGGTGCGGGCCGGATCGCTGCGCGGCTACCTGTACCAACTCGCGGCCGGGGCCTGCTGGACCAGCCTGCCGTTCCTCGGCCTGATCCGGCAGCCGACGCTCGTACTGACCGGCGACGACGACCCGATCATCCCGGTGGTCAACGGGCGGATCCTCGCCCGGCTGATCCCGCACGCCGAGTTGCACATCTACCGCGGCGGGCATGTCGAGCTCGTCACCGAGGCACCCGCCCTGGTGCCCGTCATCACTCGATTCCTGTCTAACTAAGGGGGAACCATGACCACCGACCCGATCGATTTCTACGGCCTCGAACTGCTACTGGACAACCACGATCGCGAGCTCCTTCATGCCGTCCGCGAGTTCGGCGACAAGCAGGTGGCGCCGATCATCAACGACTACTGGAACCGGGCCGCGTTCCCGTTCGAACTCGTCCCGGCGCTGCGTGACCTTGGGATCGCCGGTACTCCGTACACCGGGTACGGCTGCCCCGGGCGGAGCTTCCTGCTCGACGGCCTGATCTCGATGGAGCTCAGTACGGCGGACCCGTCGATCGCCACGTTCTTCGGCGTCCACAGCGGGCTCTCGATGGGATCGATCTATCTGTGCGGCTCCGAGGAGCAGAAGGAACGCTGGCTGCCGGCGATGGCCCGGCTGGAGAAGATCGGTGCGTTCGGCCTCACCGAGCCCGGGGTCGGATCCGGCGCCTCACGCGGTCTCCAGACCACCGCCCGGCGCGAGGGCAACACGTGGGTGCTGGACGGGCAGAAGAAGTGGATCGGCAACGCGACCTTCGCCGACCTCACGGTGATCTGGGCCCGTGACGTCGAGGACGGACAGGTGAAGGGCTTCGTGGTCGAGAAGGACACACCGGGATTCACGACCACGAAGCTCGAGGACAAGATGGCGCTGCGCGTCGTACAGAACGCGCTCATCACGCTGGACGGCGTACGGGTGCCGGAGACGAACCGCCTGGCGGGCGCTCAGTCCTTCCGCGACACGGCCAAAGTCTTGCTGATGACCCGCGCCGGTGTCGCGTGGATGGCGGTCGGATGCGCGCGCGGCGCCTACCGTCATGCGCTTGCCTACGCAGGTGAGCGCGAGCAGTTCGGCCGGCAGATCGCGTCGTTCCAGCTCGTCCAGGACCTGCTCGTCCGGATGCTCGCCAACACCACCGCGTCCGCAACCCTCTGCACCCGTCTCTCCCAGTTGCAGGACGCCGGTCTCGCGTACGACGAACACGCCTCGCTCGCCAAGGCCTTCTGCACCGTCCGCATGCGCGAAACCGTCGGCTACGCCCGCGAACTCCTCGGCGGCAACGGCATCCTCCTCGAACACAACGTGGCCCGCTACGTCGCCGACGCCGAAGCCATCTACTCCTACGAAGGCACCCGCGAGATGAACACCCTCATCGTCGGCCGCTCCATCACCGGCCAATCGGCGTTCGTCTGAAATGACCGCTCATCATGGTGAGTCGGAGCTCTTCAGGTTGTTGGCTAGTTCTGTGCGGGTTCGGACCGAGAATTTGCGATAGATCCGGGTCAGGTTGGCTTCCACGGTCTTGACGGACATGAAGAGTTCCGCGGCGGTCTCCTGGTTCGAGCGGCCGGCCGCGACGAGCTCGGCGACTCGGCGTTCTGTTGCTGTGAGCAACTTCGTTGTGGGTTGCAGGCCGATCCGGCCGGCTGCAAGGCGGGCACGCTCCGCCCATCGCGGTACGCCCAGCTCGTCGAAGGCTTCTGCGGCCGTGGTCAGCTGCTCGTCGGCCATGCTTCGGTACCCGGCGCGACGACAGACCTGTCCCAGCGCCAGCCGGGTCCGGGCCGCTTCGAACGGACACTCGGATCCCTTCCGATCAACGAGTTTGCGAAGCTCGGATAACGCGTTGTCGATCTCCCCGCGAGCGGCACTCAACAGTGCCTGGCAACGGTCCGCCGCGACGGCCGCTTCGGGCCGGCCGGCCGCTGCCTGACGTCGGAGCAGGGAGATGGCCTTCGCGACCTCGTCCAGTGCGCCGACCTGCAGAGCCGCGTCGGCATAGTCGACCGGCCACAGCAGTTGCTCCAGGTCGACCAGCTTGGTACTCGCGAAGATCTGCGCAAGCTCACGCAAGGGCACGAGGGCCGCTCGCCAGTCCCCGGCAGAAGTCTCGATGAACCCAAGCTGTGCCAGGAAGCCACCCAGCCAGTAGACCAGCCCGCTCGCTCTCGCTTGATCGGCCGCCGCCTGCGCCAACACACGAGCCTCGTCCAGCTCTCCCGCGTACTCCGTGACCAGAACCCGAGCCATGGCTTCTTGGCGGCCAAAGCCGCTCACCCAGGCACCCATGCGATCCGCCTCGTCCAGAGCCGCCCGGGCTTCGCGGACCTTGGAGGCGCGGATGAGGTTCAGAATCAGACAGATGTAGAGGCCCGACAGCTCTCCGTACCGCCCGCCGTCGATGGTCCGCACGATGCCATCGCGGGTGCGTCTCTCGGCGGACTCGTCGTTCCAGGGCGCATGAAAGCCGTGAGCCCAGGCCCACTCCGCCGGAGACAGTTCCAGCAACGAAGTCTCGACCAGTCGGTCGATCTCGCTCAACGTCTCGCTGGGATCGCCGATCCCCCAGAGCCGCTGGACACCTTGGAGTTGGTTCAACGCGACGATCTGAATATCCGGACGGTTCACCGCAGCCGCCTCGCGGACAGCCATCTGGTCCAGCCGCAGCGCGAGCCTGCCGTGGCCTTCCATGCGGTGGTACTCGCTGAGTTCCTGCAGGATCTCGGCGCGGCTCTCACTGCCAGGCGGCGTCATCCGGAACGCCTGCTCGGCGAGCACTCGAGCCCCAGTCAGGTCGTCGGCCAGCCGAGCACGCCGTACCAGCACTTGGGCTTGCTGCTGCGGTTCGTCGGCCAAAGCCGACCCCTTGTCCAGTGCAGCACGTGCGGCCAAGGGATCGCCGGCGCCGGCATAGGTGTCCACGGCCCGGAGCCAGCGAGCAAAGCCGACGGCGGTGTCCACATCGGAAGGGGTTGCCAGAGCCGCGCCTTCCAGCAGTTCACCGGCCAGTTGCAGTGCGCCACGGCTCCGGGAGGTCTCGGCGGCCCGTTCCAGCTCACTCGCCACCCTTTCGTCGGGAGCGGTGATCGACGTGGAGCGATGGCGTGCGCGCTCGACCGGATCCTCGAGTTTTTCGGCAAGGACCCGGTGCGCATGACGTCGTTCTTCCGGCGTGGCAACGTCGTACATGGCCGAGGCCAGCAGCGGGTGCGTGAACGCGACCACCGACCCGGCGCCGACCTTCGCCACGTCAGCATCACCGGCGGCTTCGAGGGCCGACCGAAGCCGAGTCTCCTCGACGAACCGCTGCAACTGCGTCACTGTGAGCCGTCCCGCCGCGGACACCAGCAGCAGAACGTCGCGAGCGCCCCGCGGAAGCAGTCCGACCTTCTCGCAGAGAAGTCCGGTGAGGCTCGGTGGGACCGGGAAAATCGGATCGTGGCCCTGCTGCGCGCTCCACCGCCACTTCGAGACATCGGACTGCATGGCTTGCGCGATCATCAGGGCGAGGAACGGGTTCCCTCCGCTCGCCCTGGCCACTCCGGCACTCATCGGCGGAGTCCATCGCGGCCCAAGACGCTTCCGCAGCAACTGACCGATCGCCCACTCCGGCAAGGCACCGAGGATGAGCTCCCGGCGCGGCTCCACCAAGGACCGGATCAGGTCGCCTCCGGAGTCCGGATCGGGTCGCGATGCGATGAGGACACTCAAGCGCCGCGAGTCGGTGTTCCGCAGCGCGAACCCGAGGCTGCCGACGCTCGCCTGATCGAGCCACTGCAGATCGTCGATCACGAGCAGGATCGGCTCGGCCTCGCACAGCTGGGTCAGGAGGGTGCGGATCGCCAACGGCACCGCCAAGGCGTCGACCTCGCGGTCATCGGGTTCCGTGCGCTGCAGAGCAACGGCCAGCGCGCGGCGCTGCGGCGCCGGCAGCCGATCCTCCGCTGACTCCGGACACTGACTCACCAGCTCGGCCAGTCCCGCGAACGGCAACCCGAGGTCGAACTGCGTGGGCGTGACGGACAGCACCCTCCGCCCCCGCCGCTGCGCCAGCTGGTCCGCGACCTTCAGCAGACTGCTCTTGCCGACACCCGGCTCGCCGATCGCGACCACGCTGCCACCGTGTTCCAAGAGGTCGCCAATGACCCGTACGGCGTCCTCGCGACCGTACAACCCGTAGGCAGCCGCCGATACCTCGTCCACCAGGTCATCATCCGGCACCCCGCTCCTTCGATCGAGGGTCGGGCCGGACCCGATCGAGGGTTTCCCCTGCTGCGATGAGAGCGATCCCATCCGTAGCGTCGCCGCCGTACCCAACATTTCGAGGAGGAAGCAATGACCGCAACGACACTGCCGACCGTCCTACTCATCCACGGCGGCTTCGTCGACGGCTCCGGCTGGCGAGGTGTGTACGACCGTCTCCGTGCCCAGGGTCACCGGGTGGCCGTCGTACAGAACCCGACCATGTCACTCGAAGGCGACGTGGCCGCGACCAAGCAGGTGCTCGACGAACTCGACGGCCCGGCGATCCTCGTCGGACACTCGTACGGCGGAGTCGTCGTCACCGAGACCGGCAGCGACCCGCGCGTCGCCGGGCTCGTCTACATCGCGGCGTTCGCTCCGGACAAGGGCGAGTCCGTCAACACCCTCATCGCCAACCCGGCACCCGGCGCACCGGTTCCGCCGATTCTGCCGCCTCGCGACGGCTACCTCTACCTGGACCGCGACAAGTTCCACGACTCGTTCGCCGGCGACCTGCCCGCCGACGAGGCAGCCTTCATGGCCGACTCCCAGGTTCCGTGGGGCGTCAACGCTCTCGACGGCACCGTCACCGAACCCGGCTGGCGCTCCAAGCCGAGCTGGTACTTGGTCGCCGCCGACGACCGGATGATCCCACCGCCGGCCCAGCGCCAGATGGCCCAGCGCACCGGCGCAACGGTCCGCGAGGTCCCCGGCAGCCACTCGGTCTACGTCTCCCAGCCCCAAGCGGTCGCCGACCTCATCCACTCCGCGATCGAGTCCCTCACCTGATCTAGCCGCTCGGGCGGCCCGCGTCGATGAACTTCTTGATGTGGGGAAGTTGGCCAGGGTCGATGGTGTGGCCGCCTGAGAACGGCAGCAGTTCGACGTCGGCGTCGCGTCGGCGGAGTTGCTCGGTCAGTCTGCTGGTCTGTTCGGCTGTCGCCATCGGGTCGCTGTCGCCGTTGACGATGAGCACTCGCTTGCCAGCGAGCGCGTGGTCCCTGGGTTCGTCCTTGGCGAAGGGGACCATCGCGGCCAGCAGTACGGCGCCGGCGAGCGACTCGGGGTGGCGGAGGAGCAGCGCGGAGGCCATGTTGGCACCGTTGGAGAAGCCGACCGCCAGCCAGGAGCCGGCGGTCACGTCGTACTTCTGCTCTGCGGCGGTGAGGAAGGCGGCGAGCTCGTCGGCGCGCAGCCGAATGTCGTCCTCGTCGAACACGCCCTCGCCGAGCCTGCGGAAGAAGCGTGCCATCCCCTGCTCCGACACGGTCCCTCGAGGCGACAGCACCGGTGCGTCGGGCGCCAGGTGCTGCCGCAGTATGAGGAGGTCGTGCTCGTCGCCACCCGTACCATGCAGCAACAGGAGCGGCGGCGCGGACGAGCCCGGCTGCCAGACGTGCGGCCGCCGCAGCGGGTCCTCGCTCATGAGTCGGCTTTGTCCGGCTGCGGTGGTACGCGCAGGGCCGGCAACGAGGCTTGGATCTGCTCGCGGTTCGGTTCGAGCCAGGGTGGAAGCTTCAAGTGCTGCCCGAGTTCCAGCAGCGGTTCGTCCACAGTGAAGCCTGGCTGGTCGGTCGCGATCTCCAGCAGCACCCCGCCCGGTTCACGGAAGTAGATGGAGGTGAAGTACTGCCGGTCGAGGATCTCGGTGACCTGTACGCCGGCCTCGATCAGTTCCATCCGCCACTTTGCCTGGGTCTCGCCGTCGGGTGCCCGGAACGCGATGTGGTGGACCGTTCCGGCCGCCTGGACTCCGCGAGACACGTTGCTGGGCCGAACGTCTACAGCCGTACCCTCGGCTCCGCCGGACATCACGAACCGTGACCCATCGGTGGTGTCCTGGCCGTGCTGCATCCCCAGCATGCCTGCGAGCATCTCGGCCGTCGGATCGAGCAGCTGCTCCGTCATGGTGACCGAGAAGAGCCCCCGGATCGCGTTGTCGAACGGTATGGCCGCAACACCGTCCCAACCGGACCGGCTGTCGCCGTCGGACGCGACCAACTCGATCACCAAGCCGTCGGGATCGCGCAGTCTCAAGACCTCCTCGTCGGAGCTAGCGACCGGCTCGTCCGCGTCGACTCCAAGTGTCTGCAGCCGCTGCTGCCACCAGCCGAGAGACTCCGGCGGGACACTGAAAGCGGTTGCTGTGGTCAGGCCGGTCCCCTGCACGCCGTTCGGCGCTCCCGGCCAAGGAAAGAACGTCAACAGAGTCGACGGCCGACCCGAGGCATCCCCGTAGTACAGGTGATAGGTATCCGGAGCGTCGAAGTTGACCGTCCGCTTCACCAGCCGCAACCCCAGCACCGTGGTGTAGAAGTCCACGTTGCGCTGCGGATCCTCCGCAATAGCAGTCACGTGATGCAACCCATGCGGCGCAACCGAGTCAACCATCGCTCATCCCTCTCAGCCCGAGGACGGCATCGCCCCGCCCCTCCTCGACACTACGACCGCACGTCACCCACCACCACGCACCAACAACACCAAATTGGGGCTTAGAAGGTGATTGAAGTGAAGGCTCGGGTTTGGTCGATGAGGGCGCGCTCTACTGGGAGGCGCTCCAGAGAGGACGCGCCGTAGAACCCGTGAACTCCGGTGGTCTTGCGCAGGACGTACTCGGCGTCGCTCGGCTCGGCGACCGGGCCGCCGTGCACCAGCACGATGACGTCGTCCCGGACGGAACGCGCGGCCTCGGACCATTCGTTGCTCAGTTGGACGCAGTCGTCGAGGCTGCGAGAGGTCTCAGCTCCGATCTGTCCACCGGTTGTCAGGCCCATGTGGCACACGATCAGGTCGGCGCCCGCACCGGCCATCGCGATCGCATCCTCACCGGAGAAGACGTACGGCGTGGTCAGCAGGTCCCGCTCGGCCGCGAGCCTGATCAGCTCGACCTCCCGCTGGTAGCCCATGCCGGTCTCCTCGAGATTGAGCCTGAACGTGCCGTCGATCAGTCCCACGGTCGGGAAGTTCTGTACGCCGGAGTATCCGGCCGCGATCAACTGATCCAGGAAGGTCGCGGGCTGGTAGAACGGATCGGTAGCGTTGACGCCGGCCAGTACCGGCGTCCGCTCGACGACGGTGACGATCTCGCCGGCCATCTCGAGCACGATCTCGTTCGCGTTGCCGTAGGCGAGCAGCCCGGCCAGCGAGCCACGACCCGCCATCCGGAAGCGGCCTGAGTTGTAGACGATGATCAGATCGATCCCCCCGGCCTCCTCGCACTTGGCGGACAGACCCGTTCCGGCCCCGCCGCCGACGATCGGCTCGTGCCGCTCCACCTTGCCGCGCAGCCGCCGCAGGATGTCCTGGCGCTCGATTCGACCCATGCTCGATCTCCCTCGTGATCTCGTGCCGTTACCGGGTGGATATCGCCGTATGCAGCCGCTGCACCATGGCGTCGGCGAACTCCACGGCGTTGATGTCGCTGTTCAGCTCGATCAGGTCCACGTCGCTGTCACGCAATCCCGCCCGGACTGCGTCGAACAGCTCCTGGTCGGCGGCCGAGTCGTAGAACGGACCGCCCTTCACCGCGATCGCCGAGATGCCGTCCAGCGGCAGGAAGACAGTGGCGGCTCCGACCGACTGGCGGACCTTCGCGGCCAGTTGCCTGCCCAGCTCCCGGCACTCTTCGGGTGTCGTCCGCATCAGCGTTGTCGTGGCGTTGTGCTGATAGGTCAGGCGACCCGCGAAGCGTTCGGGCACGCTCTCCGGGGGTCCGAAGTTGACCATGTCCAAGGCACCGAGCGAGACCACCGCGGGAGTGCCGGTGCGGGCCGCGGCGCACAGCCGGTCCGGTCCGGCATCGAAGATGCCGCCGACGAGATGATCCGCAAGCTCGGTCGTGGTGACGTCGAGAACCCCGGCCAGCATGCCATTCGACACCAACGACTCCAGCGTGCGCCCGCCGGCGCCGGTCATGTGGAAGACGAGGACCTCGTACCCCAGCGCCTCCAGTTGTTCCCGCGCCCGGGTGACACAGGGGGTCGTGACGCCGAACATGCTTGCCGCCACCAACGGCTTCTCGTCGCTCCGGGACTGGATCGGCGCAGCGGTCACCATGCCGGCCATCGCCGCGGCGGCGTTGCCGAGGACCCGGGTGGAGATCCGGTTCAGTCCGGCCACATCGACGACGCTCGGGACCAGGATCAGATCCGTCTCACCGACGTACGGCGAATTGTCCCCGGCAGCGGCCGTGGAGACGATCAGCTTGGGGACACCGAGCGGCAGTGGCCGGAACGCGGCGGCCGCCAGCGAGGTTCCGCCCGTACCTCCCAAGGCCATCGCTCCCTGTAGCCTGCCGTCACCGTACAACTGCTCGACGACTCGTGCCGCGCCGCGCGACATCGCCTGGACGGCGGCTCCGCGATCGCCCGCGGAGGCCAGTCGCTCGAGATCCTCGCCGGCAACCCTGGCGACGTGATAGCGATCGATCTGCGGGACGAAGCCCGGCTCCCCTAGTACTCCGCAGTCGATCATGATCACCTCGACTCCGAGATCGCGGAGTCGTTCGGCGACGAACTGATATTCGGAGCTCTTGGTGTCGAGCGTGCCTACGAGTGCGACGGCGGCCATGGTCTCCTCCCGAAAAAGTTCAGTCCCATGATGGAGGACCGGTATGAAGCCAACGAGAGCCAATTCCCCTCGAATGGTCACTCCGCTGAATGTCCATCAGATGGTGCGCCTGATGGGACAGTGGGGACTGGGGGAAGGTGCCCTGCACACTCAGCTGGCAAGTCATCTGCGCATGCTCGTGGTCTCCGGCAGGCTTGCCGCCGGGGTCCGGCTGCCGTCGGAGCGGTCGCTGGCCGAAGCCCTCGACGTGAGCCGCAACACCGTCGGAGCAGCGTTCGACGAGCTTCGCGGCGACGGCATCCTGACTAGCCGCCGCGGTGACGGCACCTACGTCAGCTCGGCCCGGCAGTTCCTCGGCATCCGCGGCGACGACCGTTTCGAGTCATTCCTGGCGACGACGGACGGCATCGGCTCGCGGATCGATCTGCGCAGCGCCGCGCTCCCCGGGCTCCGCCTGGTCGTCGACGCGGCGTCGATCGTCGGCCCCGAGCTCGCACCTCTCGTCGAGTCGCACGGGTACCTTCCCGAGGGGTTGCCCGCGCTGCGGGTCGAGGTCGCCGGCTACTACAGCTCGATCGGCCTGCCCACCACGCCGGATCAGATCCTGATCACCTCCGGTGCTCAACAGGCGATGCGGATGGCCGCCGTGTCGATGCTGGAGCCGGGATCGGTCGCGCTGGTGGAGGAGCCGTCGTTCCGTGGCGCGATCGAGGTACTCCGCGCGGCCGGCGCCCGCCTGGAGCCGATCCGGCGAGGACCGCATGGCATCGAGACAGCCGAGTTGACCGCGGCGGTACGCCGTACCAAGCCGAAACTCCTGGTGATGCAGTCCACAGTGCACAATCCGACCGGGTCGGTGATGAACGCCGGCCGACGGCGGCAACTCGCCCTCACCGCAACGACGCTCGGACTCACCGTGCTGGATGACACGACGCTGGCCGATGCGATGATCGACGGTCCGCCGGCGACTCCGATGGCCGCTTGGGGACCTGGCGTGATCACGGTCGGTTCGGTCAGCAAGTCGTTCTGGGGCGGCCTGCGCGTGGGATGGTTGCGGGCCGACCCGGCCACGGTCGCGTCACTGGCCTCGATCAAGGCAGGCGAAGACCTCGGTACGTCGCTGCTCGCACAGGTGACCACCGCCCGGTTGCTCCCGCGGATCGACGAGGCGAGGGCCGAGCGCAGCAGGGTTCTGGGCGCTGCTCGTGATCTCGTGCTCACCTCGCTCGCGGAGCATCTCCCGGAGTGGGAGCCGGTGGTTCCGGCCGGTGGAGCTTCGCTGTGGGTCCGGTTGCCGGCTCCGGTCGCGACCAGTCTCGTGCAACGCGCCGAGCGGCTCGGGGTGCAGTTGCTTCCCGGTCCGACCTTCAGCTGCATCGATGCGTTCGACGATCACCTGCGCATCGGGTTCGCGGCCGATCACGGCCAACTGCTGGCCGGGGTGGGTGCCCTGGCCGAGGCCTGGCGGATCGTCGGCCACCGCGCCTGAACGCCCACGAGTGCCGAATTGGCACTGTCCCCGTTCGCGTCCTGCTCCCAGGATTGCAGGACAACGAAACCGGACAGTGAACAACAGGAGGCACATCGTGGGCCGTGGTGGACTGACGCCTGCCGGCGAGGTCGTCGTCGAACCCCAGGTGTGGGGCAAGCTGGAATGGATGGTGTCGGGGGCCATCGGCAACTCCGACACCATGACGATCGGTCGCTGCACGATCGAGCCCGGCCGGCAGAATCCTCCGCACTATCACCCGAACTGCGACGAGGTACTGCACGTCCTCAGCGGGACGATCGACCACCGGCTGGGCGACACGCAGTTGCCGATGTCGGCGGGCGACACCATTTCGATCCCGGCCGGCACGGTTCACAACGCGCGCAACGTCGGCGCGGAGCCGGCGGTCATGGTGATCGCGTTCTCGACCCCTGACCGGAAGGTCGTCGGCGAGTAGCCGGGTAGGTGACCATGACAGAGGAGATCGCCATCCGCCGTACGGCCGTCTCGCGGGCTGTCCGGACAGTGCGAACCGGGGTCAGCGGGCAGAGCCGGCTCGAGCGTCGGTGGGGACTGCTGCTCGCGATGCCTGCCATCGTGGGGTTCGTCGTCTTCACCCTGGTACCGATGGCAACCTCGGCGGTCCTCAGCCTCACCGACTGGACCATCGGCTCGGCGCCGTCCTTCATCGGCGTCGACAACTACGTGCGGATGTTCACCCGCGATCCACTCTTCCTCAAGTCCCTCGGTGTCACGACGTACTACACCTTGGGCGCGGTACCGCTGACACTGGTGGTCGCCTTCGCGATCGCGATGCTGCTCAACGCCAAGGTCCGCGGGCTCGGGGTCTACCGCACCATCTATTACCTGCCGACGTTGGTGCCCAGTGTCGCCAACGCCGTGTTGTGGCTGTGGATCTTCAATCCCGACTTCGGCCTGCTCAACTCCACACTGCGGCAACTGGGCGCGCCCACGTCCAACTGGGTCTTCAGTGAAACAGCTGTGGTGCCGTCGCTGATCCTGATGAGCACCTGGGGCTTCGGGAACATCATGGTGATCTTCCTCGCCGGGCTCCAAGGCGTTCCCCGGCATCTCTACGAGGCGGTGGCCATCGACGGTGGCGGGGTCTGGCGGCAGTTCCGCCACGTCACGCTGCCGATGATGACGCCGGTGCTGTTCTACAACCTGGTCACCAGCATCATCGGGACGTTCCAGGCCTTCAACCAGGCCTACATCATGACTCAGGGCGGCCCGAACAACGCGTCGACCTTCTACGTGTACTACCTGTACACGACCGCGTTCACCAAGAGCGAGATGGGCTACGCGAGCGCCCTGGCCTGGGCTCTGTTCGTGCTCGTCATGGTGATCACGGTGGCTCTCTTCCGCTCCTCCAGCCGGTGGGTGTACTACGAGATGGGAACCGCGCGATGACCGCGGTCCGAGGGCGACGGGTGCTCATCTACACGGTGCTCATCGTCGGAGTGGTGCCGACAGTGCTGCCGTTCGTCTGGCTCGTGCGCAGCGCGCTGATGGACAACAACCAGATGTTCATCGCGCCGCCGGAATGGATTCCCCGGCCTTTCGAGTGGGCGAACTTCAGCGGAGCGCTGACCGCACAGCCGTTCGCCCGCTACTTCCTGAACACGATGTTCATCGAGGTCTTCACAGTCGTCGGGACGCTGCTCACCTGCTCGATCGCCGCGTTCAGCTTCTCCCGGCTCCGCTGGCGGGGACGCAACGTGGTCTTCGGAATCCTGCTCAGTGGGCTGATGCTCCCCCAGGCGGTGCTGCTGGTCCCCACGTTCCTGATGTGGGACGCCGTCCAGGCGATCAACACCTACTACCCGTTGATCGTGCCCGCCTGGCTCGGTGGCGCGGGCGGCGGGATCTTCAACGTCTTCCTGCTCAGGCAGTTCTTCCTCACGATCCCGTACGAGCTCGACGAGGCGGCGTACATCGACGGAGCATCGCCCTGGCGGGTCTTCTGGCAGGTGATCGTTCCGCTCTCGAAGCCGGCCCTGATGGTGGTCGGAATCTTCACGTTCATCCGGACCTGGAACGAGTTCCTCGATCCGCTGATCTATCTCAACGACAGCAGCAAGTTCACGCTCGCCCTCGGCCTCGCGTCGTTCCAGGGCACGTACAACGCGCAGTGGGGCTACCTGATGGCCGCCGCCACCACGACCATCGTCCCGATCATCGTCTTGTTCTTCTTCGCCCAGCGATACCTCATCGAGGGCGTCACCTTGACCGGCGTCAAGGGCTGACCACACATCTGGGAAGGCAAATGACCACACACAAAATCGCTTTGGTTGGCGCGGGCAACATCTCGCGCACTCATCTCACCAGCTACGCACAACACCCTGACCGCGTCGAGGTCGTCGCCGCGTGCGACCCGCTGCCCGAACGACGGGACTGGGTGCGGGACACGTTCGGCGTCGCCCGTACCTACGACACCGTCGCCCATCTGATCGACGCGGGCGGTTGGGACGTCGCAGTCGTGTGTACGCCGAGCCACGTGCGGACTTCCGCCGTACTGGAGCTCGCCGCCGCCGGGAAGCACATCTTCGTGGAGAAGCCGCTCTCCTTCGATCTGGCCGATGCCCGTGCCATCGTCGAGGCCGGCGACGCCACCGGTGTCCAGCTCGCCGTGAACCAGAACTTCCGGGACAGCTACGCCTTCGGTCTCGGTCGCGAGCTGATCGAGCAGGGCGAGATCGGAGAGGTCCTCGCGATCTCCCAGCAGGAGTTGACGTTCCGGCAGGACAAGGGCTGGCGACTCTCCCAGCAACGGCACGCGCTGTCCGTCATGGGAGTCCACTGGTTCGACGGGTTCCGGGTTCTGCTGGGCCGCGAGGCGACCTGGCTGTCGGCACGCACCTTCTCCTCCCCCGCCGTCGACGCTGCCGGCGAGACCGACGCCAGTGTCCAGATCTTCTTCGGTGACACCCCGGTCACGTACGTCCAGAGTTTCTCCAGCCGCGTCGAACGGACCGAGACGCTGGTCTTCGGTACGTCGGGCACGCTGCAGCTCGGGTACACCGAGGCACAGCTGCATCGGGACGGCCAGACCAAGACGATTCCCAACCTCCTCGTGGGAAGCCAGCGATCCGAAGCCATGTTCCTCGGACTCGATCGCCTGCTGACCGCCGTGGAGACCGGGGTCGAACCCGCGAACAGCGGCCGGGACAACCTGCGGACCATCGCGCTGCTCGACGCGGCCTACCGTTCCGCGGACACCGGCGTACCCATCGAGTTGAAGGACGGTTTGCCGTGGTGACGATCGCGTTCTCCAAGCCCACGCGAGGAGCCGAGCAGCAGCGACTGTTGTTCGACCGCTACCCGAAGTTCGGATTTGCCGGGCTCCAGCTGAAGGGCGGACAGTACGGCGAGTACCTGGACGACCCGGTCGCGGGCGCGGAGCGGTTCCGGGCTGACTGGGGAACGGAGCCAGGCCACGTCTCGTCCGTGATCACGATGAATCCGCTCGACGAGGCGGGGAAGGAACGGCTCCGCGCGCTGTCGGCGTTCGCCGGTGCGGTCGGTTCGCAGCGAGTCGTCCTGTGCCACGACGTTCCGCGGGACGGGCTCGATGACAGTGATCTGATCCGCTTCGCCGGCGAACTGTCCGACTACGCCGAAGCAGCCGCGGAACAAGGCGTCGTACTGTCACTGCATCACCACACCGGCGAGCCGGTGATGCATCGGCGCGATTTCGAGGTGTTCTTCGGTGCGGTGCGCGAGAACACTCTTCGGCTCACGGTTGACACGGGGCACCTGCTGATGTCCGGAGTGACCGACATCCCCGCACTACTCACCGACTTCGCCTCGGTGATCGACAACATCCACCTCAAGGACTACGACGACGGCGAGTTCCGCCTGCTGGGGCAGGGGTCGGTCGACCTGACGAGCGTCCTGGACACCGTTGCCAAGCTCGGCCCGGGCGTCACGCTGTGCGTCGACGAGGAGAGCCGCGCCGAGATCGTCGAGGGGCTGCGGGTGTCGCGCGACTTCCTGGCCCGGACGCGATGAGCTGTCCCAATATGCACAGCACGACCTTCCCATCGCACTCTAAGGAGACAGCTATGCCACCCAGTTTGTCTCGCCGGACCTTCCTCGGTGCCGGCGCAGCCGCCGCCCTCGGCCTCTACGGTTGCGGTGGGCAATCAACCACCAAGAGCGGCGGCGCGGCCAACCTGCAGTTCATGTACTGGGGGTCGGCCAACGAGAAGGCCGCGATCGAGCAGATGACCCAGGCCTTCGAGAAGTCGCATTCGGGCATCAAGGTGCAGGCGGTGCACGTGCCTGGCGACTACGAGACCAAGGTCAACACCCTCGTTGCCAGCGGCAATCTTCCCGACGTGGCGTACATGACGGCGCCGACGGCGTACCGGCTTGCCGACCAGGGCAAGATCGCCAATATCTATCCCTACATCGAGAAGTACGCGCAACTGTCCGGCCGGAAGCCGCAGAACTTCTTCTGGTACGGCGACAAGAAGGTCGCCGGAACTCCCGCGGCCAGCGAGATCAGTCTGCTCTGGTACAACAAGGACTTGTTCACGGACGACTCGATGACCCCGCCGGCGGTGGCCGGCAAAGCCTGGTCGTGGGATCGCCTGCTTGAAGTCGCGACCGCCCTGACCCTTGACCAGAACGGCAAGCGGCCGAGCGACCCGGGCTTCAAACCCGATCGCATCCGCCAGTTCGGCATCTCGGCTCCGTTGACGACACAGTGGACCTGGTATCCGCTGATCCGCAGCAACGGTGGCGACGTGACGGACGAGTCGGGCACCAAGTACACGCTCAACAGCCCGGAATGCGTCAAGGTGTTCCAGGACCTGCAGGACCTGATCTACAAGCACCGTGTGGCACCCAGCCCGGCCCAGCTCGGTGGCGGCGACACCGCCAACGCCCCGACCACCACGGTCCAGCTGCAGACCAAGCGAGTCGCGATGGCGATCGACGGTCAATGGACCCTGCTCGACATGGGAGAGAGCGATCTCAAGTACGGCATCGGCGTTCTGCCCTCCTATCAAGAACCGATCACCCAGGAGGCCGGGAGCTGCCGGGTCATGTCGGCGAGCACCAAGCACCCGGAGGAGGCGATCGAGCTCTACGCCTACAGCGTGGACGGCAGCAACAGCGACCTCTTCAAGAAGGGGCTGTGGATGCCGGTCGAGACCAAGTACTACTCCGACAGCGCGGCGATCGACTCCTGGACCAAGAACGACGTACACCCGCCTGAGTACCGCACCGCGGCCGTCGACTACCGGCTGAACAACTCGGTCCGCGACTTCACCCAGGTCCTCAAGAACGTCCCCGCGATCGAGGAGGTCCTGACCCCCGCCATCGAGCAGATCGCCAGCGGCAAGACCCCCGCCAAGACCGTCCTCGACAACCTCCAGCCCAAAATCCAGCCACTCCTGAAAGGCAAATACCCAATCCCAACCTCCATCTAGCCCGGCGGCACGTGCGAAGGTTCATTTCAGCTCAGCAGAATCTTGCCGGTACAGACGAGGGCAGATCACCTGTCTGCCATGGAGGCCACACCCAGAGTCGTGAAGAGCCGAATCATCCGCCGGGGGTGATGCCGCCGGACGGGCCGCTGATGAGGATGGTTCGGCGGCGCAGACGGCGTCATCAGCCCGGCAGGGTGGCGCGACGGACTGCCCGCCGTACGGCGCAACGCGTCGACCGCCGTCGGTAAGCACTGATCGTCAGGGGGGACCAAATGGGCTGCCTGTTCGCATTGTTCGCCGGGGTGTTTCCGCGGCTAGGCGTGTTCATCGTGTGGGTCGCACGACCGGAACGGGTCGACGCGGCGTTCAGTACCTGGATCTGGCCGCTGCTGGGCATCATCTTCCTGCCCTTCACGACCCTGATCTATCTGTTCCTCTGGGCGCCCGGGGGACTGCACGGATTCGACTGGTTCTGGATCGGGCTGGCCGCGCTGTTCGACATCGGGCACTGGGCGGCGAGCATCACCCAACGCAACCAGATCCCCGGCCGGCAGCCGCGGCCGGCCTGACGACGAGGCGCTACGGGTGCCCGGTCGTCGTCGAGAAGCCGTTCGGCCATGACCAGCGGTCGGCGCCGGTGAACAGTGCCAGACGTCACAGTCCAGGAGATAGTTAGGGCACTAATTGTTCGGGTACTATCGTAGTCGTGAGCAGCCCCACTGAAACCGTGCCGGGCAGGAAGCGAAGGCACCGCAGAACCCCTCGCCCGATGAACATCGAGACCGTCCAGCGATGGGTCGCGTCCGTCATCCTCCTCCACGTGGGCAGCGTCCCCGCCATCACTCTCGCGGTCTACGCAATCGGCTCCGCCAAGGCGGACTTCGGCAAAGGCGTCGGCCTGTGGGCCATGTCCGGCGTCATCGGCCTCCTCACCGTCGCCGGCGTACTCGCCATCTTCCGGCGTTCCCCGCTCTCACTCTGGCTGATCGCCAGCATCCTCCCAACCGCGATCACCGGCTTCTACATCTTCTGACCGTCAGCCACGCACGCTCAGTGCAGGTGTAGGTGGCCGCCAGCCCCAGCGGTCCGCGTGGCGGGCATCCGGATGAGGGCGAAGACAGCGACAACGACGGCGATCACGGCGGCGGCAACACCATGATCAGCTGCACCAACTCCGCCCTGGTACGGCACGCGTGGGCGACCGCCGTCAGCGAGGCCGCGGGCGACGACAGCACCCACCTCGACGCCGCCCTCACGCTGCTCACCACCATCAGGGACGGCCTGGTCAAGACCCGCCCTCAATCCCCTTCCCACCACCCACCGGCCTAGCCGGCCCACTCCGTGACGCTCGTACGCCGCGTGGTCTGCGACAGTCGCGCGGGGATCGCTGCATGGCGAATGTTATTGCTGGGTTGGTGTTCCTTGATGGTGGAACATCTGCCAATGTCCCGGGGCGACCCGACGCCAAAGCGAGGTTCTGTTGGAACGCCGCTCACCGTTGTCAGACGTGTACTTGATCATCACCAGCCCGTCGCCCAAGCGGTAGCCGCGCATGTCGTGGAACCGGATCGGCTCACCGTTCGGGTCGGTGCTGGCCGCGATGAGCTCTGCCGTGCCCTCGAACTCGATCTCACCCCCCGATGCCCCGAACTCATGGAAGTCCGGGGCCAGCAACCTCCGCAGGCGAGCTGGGTCGGCACGGCACTCCAGGCTCAGCGACTCCTGCTCCGCAGCGACGGCCTCCGCCACCTGCGGATCGTCGGACCCGTCCGCACCGTCGTGGAACTCCTTGGCTGTCATGGAACCCGACGATGACACGACCGTCATCGATACGCATCCCTATTCCGCTGGACATCCGTGCGCGCAGCTGTCGGGCATCATCTGACGGCGATCTGTTGGCGCCTGCGCGAGGACCAGACCCGAATTTGAGTCGAGAAGGGATCTTTGGGTTCATTTCGGGGCGGGGCCATCGCTCGTAGTTTGGCGGGACAGGTGATGGTCGTTCGGACGCGGGAGGTGACAGTGAGCCGGATCCTGGTTGCCGATCGACCGTCTCCGATGGTTGAGGCGGTCAGAGCCGCGATCTCGGGGGAATCGGACCTGGAGCTCGACCTCGCGTTCGGCACCGACGTGGAGTTGATGCTGTGCGTGGCCGAGGCCGGGGCCGATCTCGTGGTCGTTTCGATGTCGGATCGCACCGCTCCACCGCTCGTCGAGCGGCTGCTCGACGAACATCCGGAACTCACCGTCGTCGCGCTCGACGTGGATCGAGCCGAGGCCTTGGTCCAGACGGTGGCAGCCGATGCGGATCTGATCGAGCACCTGTCCGGGCGGCGACTGGGCGAGGTACTCCGATCCGCGACGAGGTGACCAGTCATGCCGCAGGAGGGATGAGGGAATGCCGGACACCAGCTACCCCTATTTACGCGATGCGCTCGACGATCGGTTCTCGGGTCTGACCGATGCCGAGCTGGACTCGGTGTTCACGACGGCCTTCGGAGAAGACGTCACACCGCTCGAGTACGAAGAGTTCTTCTCCGGCCTGGGCAAGGCCTTCTCGAACTTCGCGCAACAGGCCGCGCCGGTCGCCGCGACCGCGTTGCAGGGCGGCCTCGAAGGCGGAATGCAAGGCATGAAGTACGGCCCGTACGGCGCCCTCGTGGGAGCGCTGGCGGGAGGTACGGGCGCAGCCCTGCAGAAGCACACGACGGGAACCGGCCGAGATGTCGGGTCCGTCATCAGCGGCGTCGTCAACCTTGCCGGCGGCGGCGGACTTCCCGGAGCCGCGAGGCCGGCCGGTCCTCCCCCGGCCCAGGCCCCGGCTGCGGCCCCGGCCCCGCCTGCACCGGCGACCGACCAACTGTTGAGGCTGCTCGGCAGACCGGAGATGGTGCAGGCCCTCGCGGCGCTCCTCGGCGGCCAGAACGCCGCCATCTCCGCGGGCCCGTCAGGCACCCCCGTACCGGCCAACGCCTACGCCGGACTCTTGTCGGCCCTGGCCAAGGAGGCGGAAGCCGAGGCCGCGAGCTGGGACGAGGCGACGAGTTGGGACGAGGCCGCCTGGGACGAGGCGACGAGTTGGGATGAGGCCGCCTGGGACGAGGCCGCGGGCTGGGACGAGGCCTTCGAGGAGGACTTCCCCGAGGACCTCGATGCCTACGACGAGTACGACGTCGTTCTGAGGTGAGCGTGATGGTCGCAACCGACGTCCTGGAACTGCTCAAGCAACAACTCACGAGCGGACAGAGCCTCGAACAAAGCGTCAAGGAGTTGGCCCAGGCGGATCCTGAGCTGGCGCCCGTGGTCCAGCTGATCTCCCAACGCGAGACGGAGATGCGACAGGGCCTCGAACAGGAGGAACTGCGGGCCGAACAGGACCAACGGGACCTCGCGCAAGAAGCCGAGCGCCGAGAGCAGGTCGCGGCGGTCCGGGTGCAGTTCGACGAGCTCACCGGCGAGTTGCAGGCGTTGCGGAGCCGTTGCCTGGAACTGGCCGGTGCGCTGGGTGCATGCCCGGCGTGCTTCGGCGACGACCAGGACTGCAGTTGGTGCCGGGGCCGCGGCCGGCCGGGCTTCATGCCTCCCGAGCCGAGTCTGTTCGACCGGCTCGTCATACCCGCGGTCAAGTTGCAGGTTCGTCTGCAAGGTCGACCATCCGCCGCGGCGGCCCGCGGCAGCACCGATGAGAGGGGTGCTCAGTGAACGGATACACAGAAGACCTGGACTCGTTGCTCGAGAGCCTGGACTATGAGGCGTTCGAGGAGGCCGCTCCGGCGCGCCGTACCCTCGTCCGGACGCCGACCCGCCAGAGCAGCTTCATGCCACGTCAGACGACCACGCCCGCCAGCCAGACCCAGGTGCAGAGCGCGGCACGCAATCTCGACAGCAAGATCGAGACCCTCAGTACCGCGGTTCAGGCGCTGGAGAATCGGACCAACATCCTGTCCACGGGTCAGGACCGCCAAGTCGCGCTGGTACGGCGGGAAGTGGCCGACCGCCAGAAGTCGACGGACGCCATCCGTGCCGACCTCCAGCAGACCAAGATGCTGGCGGTCCTGCTTCCGCTGTTGACGCAGGAGTCGATCGCGGCGACGGACGACAGTGGGAACAGCGTCAGAGTGCTCACCCAGTCGTCGAACCAGTTGGGCATTCTCCTGCCCTTGTTGCTGCTGATGCCGGGATACGGCGGCGGCGACAGTAAAGGCGGATTCATGGGAGGCGGCGACTCCACCATGATGCTGTTGCTGCTGTTCGTGTTGCTCGGCCGGAAGTGAGGGGGCGCGGCCATGACGGTGACGAGTCTCGTGATCGGCGGCGGTGCGGGCGGCGGACTGGTCGGCGTACCCAACGTACAAGGCCTGCCGCAGGCCGACGCCGAAGCCAAGTTGCGTGACTTCGAGCTGGTGCCCAAGGTCCAGACCATCGAGGCCGAAGGCACCGAGGGCACAGTCTTCAGCCAGAATCCGGCGGCCAACACCGCGAGGCCCAAGAAGACCGTCGTCACGCTGCTGATCATCAAGGCACCGGTCATCCCGCCGAACCTCGATCAGCAGCTGACCGACATCGAGAACGCTGTCGCGGACGTCGGTACGTCGGTCGGCCAGGTGGCAACCGCCGTTGCCGGCGTGAGCAGTCAGGTCACCGCAGTCGACGGGAAACTCGACGGCATCGTCGCCAAGCTGGACGGCGTCAGTGCGAAAGTCGACGGGCTCGACGCCAAGGTGGACGGCGTCGCCGGCGGCGTGAATGGTCTGGTGACCACAGCGGGCGAGATCGCCACTGCTGTGGCCGCTGTGGAGACCGACACCGCGGCGGAGACCAGGCTCCAGACGATCATCGACAAACTCGACGAGGAACCGGAGGTCCGTCAGGGCGCGGGGACGTCGAAGCGATCCACGACGAGCCGGGGCGGATCGCGCGGGTGATCCTCGATGGATCCCGCGCTGCAGGAGCTCATCCGCGCCGGGGAGCCGGAGGACGAGGTCGCGGTCGTTCTCCGCCTCCGGCACCCCGGCGACTCACCCGCGTCCGCTCGCATCGTCAGCCGCTTCGGTGATATCGCCACCGCGCGAGTAGCCCGGAGTGCGATCCCCGACCTGCGAGCCGAGACCGCCGTCGTCAGCGTCAAGGCCCCGCGGGTCTACGCGCCGGATCTGGAGCCGGCACCCGCAGGTATCGAGGGTCCGGTGGATCCACACGACGACCGGTCCGTCGAACTCGGCGCGACTGGTCGCGGCGTAGTGATCGCTCTGATCGACTGGGGCCTGGACCTCACGCATCCTGACTTCCGGAACCCGGACGGATCGACGCGGGTGCTGGCGCTGTGGGATCAGCGGCCGACCGCCGACAGTACCGCGGTGAAGTACGGCTACGGACGGATCCTCGACGCCGCCACCATCGACGAGGCACTCGAGGGCTCTGATCCCCTGCAATCACTCGGGTACGACGCCGCGGACTTCGACTCCGGAAGCGGAGCGCACGGGACCCACACGACGAGCATCGCCGCAGGAAACGGGCGCGGCGGAGGCCCCGTGGGAATGGCGCCGGAGGCCGACCTCATCTTCGTCAATCTCGGTCGCCGGCCGGCCACTGCCGAGGTTCCCCTGGGCGACTCGGTGGAGCTGCTGGAGGCGCTGGACTTCATCGTGGAGACCGCCCGCCAGAGGCCGTGCGTCATCAACCTCAGTCTCGGGCGGCACGCCGGCGAACACACCGGTCACTCGCTCGTCGAGCTGGCCATGGACCAACTCGTCTCGTCCAGATCCGGTCTGGCCGTCATCGCGAGTGGCGGCAACTACTTCCGGCGCCGGACCCACGCGGCGTGGCGGCTCCGGCCCGGCTCGGTACGGCGCTTCCGCATCGAAGCCCAACCGGGAGATCTCACCGTCAATCAGGTCGACATCTGGTACCCCGGCCGAGATCGCCTCGGCGTCGAGGTCGCACCGGGGACAGGCCCGGCGTCCGTCGTCCCGCTCGGGTCCAACGGCACGGTGATGGTCGACGGACGCAAGGCGGCTCGGATCTACCACCGCGCGTGCGACCCGAACAACGGGGACAACCAGATCAGCGTCTTCACGGATCCCGGCGTACCGACCGGCGGCTGGGAGATCACGTTGACCGGACAGGACATCGTGGACGGTCGCGTCCATGCGTGGATCGAACGCGATACCGCCTGCCCGCCCTGCCAGGCCCACCTCGGCGACGACCAAGCGAACCCGCGGACGACGACCGGGACGATCTGCAACGGCTACCGGACCATCACGGTCGGCGCCTACAACGCCCACCGGCAGGACCGGCCGATCGGTGACTTCAGCAGTTCCGGTCCCACCCGTGACGGCCGGCAGAAGCCGGATCTGGTCGCGCCCGGGGTGCTCGTGCTCGGAGCCCGGTCCGGCACGGCGGAGGACGACGTACCCCGGTACGTCCGGATGAGCGGCACCAGCATGGCGGCACCGGCGGTGACCGGGACGGTCGCGTTGATGTTCGAGGTGGCTGATCGGCCGCTTCCGATCGACGAGACCCGCCGTGCGCTGCTGTCCAGCTGCGATCTGCCTCCTCCGGGTACAGACCTGTTCCGGCTCGGCAGTGGATACCTCAACCCGCGCCGCGCGCTCGAGGCAGTGCGTGAGTCACGTTCCGAGGAGGAAGCGGTGTCAGATCTACCTGCGGAGGTCGTCTTCGAACCACCACCGTCACCCGATCTCTCTGCGTCAGAAGCGGTTGCCGCCGGCTGCCTGCCTGCCACCAAGGTCGCCGTCATCGGGGCCGGCTTCGCCGGTCTGATGGCCGCCTGGACTCTCGAGACGGGTGGCACGAAGGTCACCGTCTTCGAGGCCACCGGTCGACTAGGTGGACGAGTGCGCACAGACCCGACGCTCGCCGCGGGCAAGATCGCCGAGGCGGGCGCGGAGCTGATCGGGGAGAATCACCCGACCTGGTTCCAGCTCGCCCGCCGATTCGGTCTCGAGCTGGAGAAGGTGAGCAAGGAAGCCGACTACGAACGGCGAGGTCTCAAGGTCCGGGTCCGGTTGGGGACGAAGGATCTGACCGACGCCCAGCTCGCCGAGGTCGAACGGGAACTGCTACGCGTCCGTACGACGATCGCTCGCGAGGCCTCGACAGTCGACGCCCTCCGCCCCTGGACGTCGCCCAATGCGGCCGCCCTGGACCGCAAGTCACTCGCGCAACGTCTCGACGAACCCGATCTGTTCGGCCGCGCATCGAGCATCCCCCGCAGGTACTTCGAGTTCGTCACCGAGAACGACCAGTGCGCTCCCCTCGCACGGCAGAGTTACCTCGGCTACCTGGCAGCTGTCCGCGCCCACATGCTGCCCGGCGATCCACTCGCCTACTGGACCCGCATCGAGACCCACCGGTGCAAGGGTGGCAACGAGCAGCTCGCGACCCATCTGGCCAAGACGCTGCGGGACGTCCGGCTGAACACCCCCGTGACGTCGGTGGAGATCGGCTCCCGATCGGTCCGGGTCGGGTTCGGTACGCCGGCAGCCTCCGAGGAGTTCGACTACGTCATCCTCACGACCGCTCCGATGGTCTGGCCCCGGATCCAGGCCGGTACGCCGTTCCGCGCCGCCGACTACACGATCAGCCACGGTCCGTGCGTCAAGTTCCTGAGCGGCGTCTCGCGCCCGTTCTGGGAGGACGCTCACCTCGCACCGCACGCACTCTGGGACGAACTGGGCAGTGTCTGGGAGGGCACCGACCACCAGACCGGCGGGTCGGCCGCCTGCCTGTCGGTGTACTCCGGCGGCGGTTTCGTGCTCGACTCGCGGCGTTACCAGGAACGGCTCGAGATCTTCTATCGCGGGTACGCCGCTCAGCGACCGAAGACCGTCTTCGCCGACTGGCCGTCGGAACCGTGGGTCCGCACCGGCTACTCGATTCCCGCACCCGGCGAGGTGACCACGATCGCGCCGAACCTCACCAAGCCGTTCCAGGGCCGGTTGTTCTTCGCCGGAGAGCAGGCTTCGCCGGGCTTCTACGGCTACATGGAGGGAGCGCTCACCTCCGGCGTACTCGCGGCCTACCGAGTCGTCGGTGCGGTGACGGCCGCCTGCCGCAGCTCGGAAACGGTGGCCGAGGGCAACGACCTTGAGCAGGCCGGCGAGTGGTGGTGGGAACAGCTCCTGCGAGAGGCCGGGCTCTCCGCCCGACCGCAGCTGGCCGCGACGACCCTCTTCGACCTCTTCGTCTCCGGAGCGGGGCCTGCGGAGTTGCGCCGGCGCTTCGACCTGATCGCCGGCCCCAAGACCTCGCTCGGTCCGTTGCGCCCTGGCGACCTTGTCGTGAGCCGTGGTCGGGGCAGCCCCTTCGGCACGGTCGCAGTCATCGCGACCGGCGATCTGCGCCATCGCGGGCAACTGCACGCCGCCGGCTACCGCACGGACTCATCGCTACCAGGGCTCTACGTACACGTGCTCGAGCCCCAGTCCCACCCGTGGTCTCACCGGTACGCCCGACGGGTCGCCGACCAGCAAGGCGTCGTACCCGGGCACATGGTTGTCCTCCGCCCGACGACCACGGACCTGCCGACCGAGACGGTCAAAGGCCCCTGCCCCGACGTGGTGGTCGCGCCCGCGAACAGGCCGACCGTGCTGCGCTTCGGTTCGCAGCACCCTGCCGTCCGGGAGATCCAGCGGAAGCTCAACGCCCTCCACGCGTACCGGCTGGCTGCCGGGCAGACCGGCCTCGCCGACGCGCCACTGGAGGAGGACTGCCAGTACGGCGTACACACGCGCGCGGCCGTCGAGTCGTTCCAGCGACTGGCGTTTCCGACGACACCGGCCGAGGTCGACGGCAAGGTCGGGACCCGGACGTGGGCGCAGCTCGACGCGATCGTCGTCGGCCCGGCGGGTACGGCGCAGGTCGTGGTCGAGGGACTGTGGTTCGCCGGACCGGGCGGCGCGGGCACACCCCTGCGCTGGGACGAGGTGCTCGGTCTGGACACCCGGACCGTCGACGTACTCGCGACGGCCTCCGGGCTGCCGGCCGCGACGATGCCGCCCGAGATCGCGGTCGAACTGAAGAGCCGGCCGCCGAACCGTGCGGCAGGCGCTGGGACGGTGGCCACGGCGGTCTCCTGGACCATCCCCCTGGAAGGACCAGACCCGGCCAACCCGAACAGGCTGCGCTACCGAGGCAGCAGAACTGTCAGCTCGCTCGGACCACTCCTGGCGGTCGACTCCAGCATGACCGAGCTCGCGACAGTGGTCCGGTCCGGCGGAACCAGCGACGCTGCCTTCCGCTCCGGCTTGGGCGCGACTGTCCGCGGCATCGCGACCCAACCTCAGAGTCTGGGAACGTCGACCGGCGACGAGACCCGCGAGGTGCCGGACGCGATGGCCCTCTTCCGAGCCGGTGGCGTCGAGGTCCTCGACCTGACCGTCACCCCGCGCACCAACTGGCAGACCGGAAGCTCCGTACACCGCCTCGTCCGCAGCCCCGCGGACATCTTCTACTACTCGGGCCACGGCTTGTCGGCGAGCGGGATGCTTGCCATCGAGACCACCGGCGCGGCCTGCGGATCGACGGGTACGTACGCGAACTGGCTCGGCCCGACCGAACTCGCCGCCGCCTGGCCGGCGAACCTGGATGTCGACCTCCTGATCATCGCAGGGTGCTCCGTCCTGCGGATCGACCTCACGAAGTCGCCACCGACCGGGCCGGGCCTCGCGTGGAGACGGCTGCTGAACTCGCAGGGCGGACCGCTCATCGCGCTGCTCGGCTACCAGGGCCAGGCGCCGTGCGACAGTCCCAACGGGGACGCGGTCGCCGCGGCCATGGCGGCCAAGTTGAAGAGCGGATCGACGGACCACGTGCGGGACTGGCTCACCGTGAACGGTGACAGCAACGCCAACAACGCCATCGCGATGGACAGCCGCGGCCTCTGGACGATCGAGACGACGCTGACCGGCGGCTACAACATCCGCGGGCCACTCCCCCAGTCGGGCAGTACTGAATCGGTCGATGAAGACCTCGCCGAAGCGCCCGACTGGTCTGCGGTTCAGTCGTCGGCGGAGGCGAAGCTTCCGGCGCGCATCGGCACCCAGGCGGCGCAGGCCTGGGAAGCCCTGACGCCGATCGCCCCCAGATCGGCCGCCGCCCTTTGTCTAGGCGGGCTGAAGAACCTCGGCACCCTGCTGCTCGTGCACGACGCCGAGACCGAGATCGACCTGCGCGACTACGGCGGCTACACCGATGCGGATGCGTGGATTCTGGTCCATACCGTCAGCGATCTGGTCGAGGCGATCCGCGCGTACGTCGGAAGTTGCGGCTACCTCACCGGCATCCACATCGAGGCGCACGGCGGCTGGTCGGGCAACGGCGGATTCCGGATGGGCAACGACACCGACGGCGACGGGCACATCGAGTCCGGCGAAGCCAACGACATGGTGTCGACCACGAGCCAGGCGACGAAGTTCGGGACGATCATCAAGAACGCGCTCGGCGCCGGGCCGTCGTTCGTCTCGATCGCCGCCTGCTCGTCGGCAGGTCCGGGAGACATCTTCATCAAGGCGGTGCAGGCCGCGACCGGCGGCATCGTGATCGGATCGGTCGACTCGTGCCGCTCCGGAGGAAACTGGTGGCACAAGGCCTGGTGGGAAGCGGAGAAGGGCCGCAGCCAGGTCAACCGCGACGGCTCGATCAAGTTCGACAGCACCGACGAAGGCCGCGGCATCTGGCGGCCGTTCTGAGAGAGGTGAAGCATGCTCGAACGCATGACCAGCTTGCGGACGCGGATCGTCCACCAGGACAAGGCGACCGTGCAGGCCCTGCTCGGACGGCCGGCCAAGGTCGGCTACTGGACCACGACGAGACCGCCGCAGAACGCCAGTACGGCGATGCTCGCGGAGTTCCGCGCTCGTACCCTCGACGAGATCTGGATATACCCAACCGGCCGAGTCCACTTCACTCTCGACGGCCGCGCAGCCAAGGTCGACGACAAGACGGCGTACGACCTGCCTCCCGCACCGAACATTGTCTGACCCTGCTCTGCTGGGCCCGGGCTGAATCGAAAGATCCGGGCCTTCCAGGTTTGGGCCTCGCGCGACCGGCCGGGGTGTAGCACTCTGTAGGAGGGGAGAATTCGCCGCGTTAGGAGTGCGGCCGAATCACGGGGCGCGACCCGGAACGTCGTAGGTCGGGGAGGGGTCCATGACACAGGCAGTGGTGGATGTGACGACAGGCCGCGCGGCAACGGGAGGGCTTCGCGACACCAGACCGCTCGTCATCACGATCATCGGTCCGGTTCGGGTTCATCGTGAGAATCTGGCGACGGCGCTGGGACAGATCGCCGGAATCGACGTCATCGGTACGGCGCCGACCTTCCCGGGCACCACGTCACAGGATCTCGTGAACCCCGACATCATCCTCGTGGACGTGTCCGGGGACTGCGGAACCCAGCTCATCCCCGCGCTGCCCGCAACCCGTCCCGGAGCGCGCCTGGTCGCGCTGGGAACACCGGAAGACGACGAGTCGATCATCGCCTGCGTGGCGGCCGGGGTCGCCGGGTTTCGTCGCCCGGGAGGGAACGCTGCGCGACGTCGTCACGACCGCGTGGGCCGTCGCCCGGGGCGACTCGGCCTGCCCGCCGACGGTCACCGCCGCGATGCTTCGCCGGATCGGCTCCTCCGGCCGGTCGCCGCATGACCAGTTCAGCGCGACCCAACTGACCGCCCGGGAACGCGAGATCCTCGGGCTGATCGACGACGGCCTGTCCAACAAGGAGATCGCCGGTCGTCTGTGCATCGAGCTGAGCACGGTCAAGAACCACGTCCACAACGTCCTCGCCAAACTCGGCGCCCGCCGCCGCACCGAAGCCGCCGCCAAGGCCCGCTCCCGCCTACTCCTGGGCGCCGCCACACAACGCACCTGAAGGCTCCGCCACCAAGCGACGAGGAGTGGCGCCACTTGAGGTCACACCTAGGCAGAAGTCCACCGTCGCCCACGCTTGAGGGACTTCGGACTCTGCCGCTCCACGTCTGCGGCGGATGATGCTCGAGTCGAAGGTGCGCATCGGACGAGCACGTTGGTGGGCGACATGAGCGCGAACGCCGTCAGCCGGGCGTCATGCTGGCTGGTTAGGGTCGTGAGAGGGACCGTTGCTGCAGGCCTCCTTCTTGGGTCCGCCGCGCCGATGGCTTCTCTCTGGTCGGCGCCACCAGCCCCCGCGGCCGATGTGGCGGCGACGGTCATCGCACGGTACCGAGAGCGGATCCCCCAACTCATGGCCGAGCAGGCTGTACCGGGTCTGGCCATCGCGCTGGTGGACGGCGATCGGACGCTATGGGTCGAGGGCTTCGGCTACCGGGACCATGAGGGCGGTGCCCCGGTGACCGCTGACACGATCTTCAGCGTCCAATCGATGTCGAAGACCTTCACGGCTACGGCCGTCATGCAGGCCGTCGCGGCCGGTCGACTGGATCTCGACGAGCCGATCACGACGTACCTGCCCGGGTTCACTGTCCACAGCGCGTTCGAGGAGCATCCCGAGCGGAAGATCACGCTCCGGATGCTCCTGGGCCATACCGCCCGCTTCACCCACGAGGCCCCGCGGGGGGCGGCTTGTACACCAGCGCCACCGACCTGACCCGCTTCCTTCGCTTCCAGCTGAGCGACGGTTCCATCGGCGGTCGCGTTGTCCTCGATCCGAAGTCCATGGAGGAGTTACGCACTGTCCCGGCACCCAGTGCCGGAGCACCGGCCGGCTACGCGCTCGGCGTCATGCGCACCCGATGGAATCGCTGGGACCAACGACCCGATCTGTTCACCCACGGCGGCGGTGGCTTCGGCTTCCTCTCCGATCTGTGGTGGCTGCCGCAGGTTCGGATCGGGATCGCCATCTTGACCAACTCCCAAGATCACCAGCTCCAGGGAGATCTCGCATTGTCGATTCTCGGTGACCTGGTAACGGAGCCGGGCGTGTATCGCGATCGGCTGCTCGCACTGCCGCCACGGCCGCCGGTGGTCGATCCGAGCCGATTCGAACCCCCGGCCGGGATGACGAAGCTGGTCGCCAAGGCCGCCATGGCCACGACCGGTGATGAGCCGACCCGCTGGGCGGGCTACTCCGGTCCCTACCGGGCGCCCGAGTGGGGCGCGCTCGCTCCAACTGGTCCGCTGGGCCGATTCGTCGTCGACGCAGGCGTCCCATACTTCGAGGTCGAGACGGACTCCCTTATCCGCCACCAACTCGTCGAAGTCGCACCCGGCCTTTTCCTCGCAGACAGCGGCGAGACGCTAGACCTGCGAGGCCCTGACCCGAGGTGGCAGGGTCTCAGACTCGTCCGAGTGGCAGAAGGCCCCGCTGTGTGGCAATGGAGCATTCTCGGAACTGCCGCGCTCGTTGCAGCCGCATGGCTCGTCGCTGCCGCAGCTCGTGAGGTACGTCGCCACCGGACGCGCTCGGCTTCAGGCGAGCGGCCCGCCGGCCTGCGTCGGATCGCCGCCCTCACCCCGGTCGTCACAGCGATGCTGACGATCGCCAACGTGGCCCTGCTTGCGTGGATGCCCGGACTCGTGGACTCCGGCTTCCTCGGCTGGCTAGACATCCCCTTGGCACAGCGCTTGGCGCTGCACTTGCCGCTAGCGCTGGCCGTTCTGAGCGCGTCTACGCTTGTCCTCATGACCGCGGGGTGGGCACTCCGCTGGTGGTCGAATGCGCTCAAACTCCACTACGCAGTACTTGCCGTTGCCTCAGTCACCGTGATCGCCCAGCTCGCCACTTGGCACCTGATCGGCTGGGGCCTCACGTGACCGATCAGTTCACCTAGGACTGGAGGGGTGCGTGCCTGGTTGGTGGACGATCGCTGTCGGGCCTTTGGCGTGCCGCAGGATGCCGCGGGCCGTGCCGCCCGGCAGGAGCGCCACCATCCGCCGGTACGACGACCACCGGCGTCGAGGCCTCGTACACGACGGCTTCCGCCGTGGATCCGATCAGCAGCCGGCCCACGATGCCACGTCCGTGCCGCCCGACCACGAGCATCCGGTCGTTCCCGGTGGATCGCGCCAGAATGTGCGCCGGCGCACCGGACAGCAGCACGGCCGTGTGCAGCCCCACGCTGTCATGGTGATCCAGGTACTCGCGGACATCGGCTACCAGCTGTTTGCCCGCCTCGGCGGCGCCGTGTCCGTCGACAAAGAGTCCCGTCGGCGGCCGCTCGCCGACCACGTGCAGCACCCGTATCGAGGCGGCACTGAGTGCTGACTCATACAGCGCCCAGTCGACGGCACCGTTGGCGGACCAACTGTCGTCCACACCTACGGCGATCGAGATGTTCTCTGTCATGACCAGTTCCTCACTGCCGGTGCGTCCACCCTCGTCTCGCCGTCCGGCCGTATCCAGGGCCGGATTGCCCGCCGACTCGGGACCAAAGACGCATGGCGACCTCGCAGATCGGTAGCCCGGCACAACGGGAGGTCCCGGTCGGCAGGGTGTTTACGGGTCTTCCGGCCCTGCACGGCTCGGTTGACCGACTGCACGCTGTAGGCAGAGCGAGCCGAGAGTCGAACAGAGGTGAGGACGATGCTGATCCGGGAGGTCATGACCACTCCGGCAGTGACCGTGACGACGCGGTCGTCGACCGGGTCCGTTCTGCGGTTGATGCACGAGGAGCAGATCAGTTCGGTTCCCGTCGTCGACGACCGCGGGGCTCTGATCGGAATCATCAGCGAGACAGAGCTCCTTCAGGACGCGGTTCTGGCCGACCGGGTCCCGGCCGGACGCGTCTCCGGTACGTCGCCATCCCGCAAGGTCGGCCACGCCCTGACGCACCACGTCATCACCGTGAGTCCTGACGACAAGATCGAAGCAGCGATCGCCCTCCTGCGGTCGACCACGCTGGAGCACCTGCCGGTCGTCGAGAACGATCGAGTGGTCGGAACCGTCTGCCGCAGTGACCTGATCCGCCTCGTCCCCGAGACCAGCCACGGCTGCGAGCTCGAGACCTCCGCCGGCACGGCATGCGGCGCGGACGGCGCACGGCTCATCCATCAGCACTGAACACAGGTCCCGTGCCGGCTGGGACCTTCGTCTCTGGGAGCGCCTTCGCAGCCAGGACATCGTGAAGGTAGACACGCAGAACGAGGTGATGACGATGTTGATCCGGGACCTGATGAGCGCACCCGCGGTCACCGTGACGGCGGAGACACCGGTCGGCGTGGCACTCCGGCTCCTCGACGATCGGAAGATCACCGCCATGCCGGTCGTCGACGCAACCGGCGTACTCGTCGGCATCGTCAGCGAGGCCGACCTCGTCCAGGACGCCGTACCCCTGGACGACGGCGCGCTGAAGGCGGCCGTCCGGACAACCACCGACACACCACCACGCCGGATCGCCGACGTGATGAACCACCTGGTGGTCACCGTCCACGCCGACGACGAGTTGGACGTCGCGATCGACCTGATGTCGTCGACGATGATGAAGAGCCTGCCGGTGCTGGATCACACCCGCGTCATCGGCATGATCAGCCGCAGCGACGTCGTCCACCTGCTCGCCGGCCGTGACGACCGGATCCGCGCCGAGGTTCAAGAAGTCATCCAGGCCGAGAACCCGGACTGGCAGGTCGACGTCCACGACGGTGTCGTCACGGTGACCGGCCCGGGCGACCCGCGCGAGCGCAACATCGCCCGCGTCCTGGCCGGATCCGTCCGCGGCGTTATTGCTGTCCTCAGCTGACATGACGAACCTGGCGACCGTACAGGTGACTGTGCGATGACCGAACTCGTTCAGCTGCCGGCGCCGCCCGGCCTGACTGAGGTCGAGGCTGCCCGGAAGCTCGACCAGTATGGCCCCAACACCACGGCCTCCCCCAAGCCTCCGTCCGCGCTCCTCCGGATCCTGGCACAACTGCGGGACCCGATGATCCTGCTGCTCCTGGGCGCTGCCGTACTCACGGCGACGCTCCACGACCTCGCCGACCTCGCGGTGATCCTGATCGTGATCGTGCTCAACACCGCCGTCGGCGTGGTCCAGGAACTCAAGGCCGAACACGCGCTGGCCGCGCTGAACCGTCTTGCCGCACCGCACGCGACCGTACTCCGTTCCGCCCGGACGATGGTGATCCCCGCGGCGGACGTCGTTCCCGGCGATCTGGTCCTGCTCGAAGCAGGCGACATCGTCCCGGCAGACCTCGAGCTCAGCGGAGCAGTTCGCCTGCAGACCGACGAGTCAGCCCTCACCGGTGAGTCGCTGCCGGTCGAGAAAGACACCGGCAACGAAGTCTTCGCAGGCACGGTAGTGACCCGCGGCCGAGGTTCCGGAGTTGTCTCTCGCACAGGCCCGGACAGCGCGCTCGGCCGGATCGCGGACCTGCTCTCCAATCAGCGACCACGACCTACGCCACTGCAACTCCGGCTCAGGTCACTCAGTCGCATCCTCAGCGTGGTCGCGCTGCTGCTATCCGGCGTCGTCGCCGTGGCTGGGTTGCTTCGGGGGCTCCCGCCCGCAGACATGATCGTGACCGCGGTGAGCCTCACGGTCGCGGCCGTACCCGAGTCCCTGCCCGCCGTCGTCACCCTCGCCCTCGCCATCGGTGCCCATCGAATGGCCCGCCGGTCGGCCGTCGTCCGCCGGCTGCCGGCCGTCGAGACACTCGGCTCCGTCACAGTCGTGGCCGCGGACAAGACCGGCACGCTGACAGAAGGAGTGATGCTGGCCGAGCGCCTGTGGACCGACCACGGCGAATTCATTGCCAGCGGCAACGGTTATGCGCCGGCCGGCGGACTGGCTCCGCTCGGCGATGCCGACCCACCGCAACAGCTGCTTCGTGACATCGTGCTGTGCAACGACGCGGACCTCAGGCCACCGGGACCGGACCAGCAGGAATGGTTGCCATTGGGTGATCCCACCGAGGCGGCGCTGCTCACGGTGGCCCATCGCGGCGGGTTCGATCCCGAACCGCTGCGGGCGGCCCACCCGAGGATCGCCGAACTGCCCTTCGACAGCGTCCGCAAGCGGATGACCACCTTTCACCGGATACCCGGCGAGGACAGCATCCTGGTCGTCGGCAAGGGCGCACCCGAAGTGATCCTCGATCCGGCGGTCACGTCGTACGGCGACATCGCGACGGCCCGGGTCGTCGCGGCCGAACTCGCGGACGACGGGTACCGGGTACTGGCAGTTGCCGATCGGCTGCTGCCACCTGGTACACCCCGCACCGAGGACGGCTTGCAGCTCGTCGGCCTGGTGGCGCTCACCGATCCGGTCCGCCACAACGCCGCGGAGGTGACGACCGCTTTCAGCGACGCCGGCGTCGACCTGCTCCTGATCACCGGAGACGCGCCCGGCACCGCACATGCGGTGGCCGAACGGGTCGGCCTGCACACAGCCGGCGTCGTTACCGGTGCCGACATCGATGAAGGCGCCGACCCGGCCGTCGGACGGGTGTTCGCCCGGATCCGGCCCGAGCAGAAGCTCGACATCGTGCGCGCCTGGCAGCGCGCTGGGCATGTCGTCGCCATGACAGGCGACGGCGTCAACGACGCACCGGCCCTGCGGTGTGCCGACATCGGGGTCGCGATGGGCAAGGACGGTACCGAGGTGGCCCGGCAGGCGGCCGACCTGGTCTTGACCGACGACGACCTCGGCACGGTAGTGGTGGCCATCGAGGAGGGACGCCGCATCTACGCCAACGTGCGGACCTTCCTGCGCTACGCACTCAGCGGCGGACTGGCCGAAATCCTGGTGATGCTGATCGGACCGATGCTCGGACTCGCCGCCCCGCTCCTCCCCGCGCAGATCCTCTGGATCAACATGCTCACCCATGGACTGCCGGGCGTCGCGATCGGCGCCGAACCCGCCGACCCCCGGGGCGATGCGGCGCGGTCCACGATCTCCGCGCGAGCAGGTCCTCGGTGCGGGCCTTTGGCAACGAGTCGCCTGGACCGGCGCACTGATCGCCGCCGTCACCCTCGCCGCCGCCCTGTGCATCCGCGCGACCGGTGGACCCTGGCAAACGATGGCGTACGTCGTCCTCGGCATGGCCCAACTGGGCGTCGCCATTGCTCTCCGCCGACCGCGTCCCAGGGGTGAGCGTCGGCTCCGCTTCCTCGACGTCGCCGTCCTGGGCGCCCTGCTGGCGCAGATCGGGCCGCTGTTCGTTCCACCGCTGCGCGAGCTGCTCAGCCTGCACGCCCTGTCGGCTTCCGAGCTGGCTGTCGCCGCTACCTTCGCGATCCTCCCGGGCCTGATCGTCGCCGTCCGGCGTCGTACTCGGAGGCAGCCATGAGCAGGTCGGAGATCGGCTGCTGAAGGGCTCTGAGCGAGCGAGGGTCCCGCCTGGTTCAGGACTGTCGGCCCTGCCGACCGCCCGCCGCTTGCCGTGTGCTGGAGATGACCAGCAAGGGAGGATACCCGTGAACGCTCCAGTCCTGACCCGCGACGAGGTGGGCATTCTGCTCACCGCCGCGATGTACGCCCCGTCCATGGGCAACACCCAGCCCTGGCGGTTCGAGGTCGCCGGACCCGTGATCGACGTCCGGCTCGACGAGGACCTGGTCCTGCCGGCCGCCGACCCGGCCGGCCGTGCGATCAGGATCGGTCTGGGCGCGGCGGCCTTCAACCTCCGCGTTGCCGCTGCCATGCTCGGACACGAGCCGACGTTCGCCGCCTCCCCCGACCCGGCCGAACCGGCGGTGGTCGCCCGGATCTACCTGTCCGACCGCAGCAGCCCGGTGACCGAGCTGTCCTCCCTGTTCGGCGAGATCTCGCGCCGTCACACCTATCGCGGCCCGCTGCTCGACCAGGCAATCCCGCTGACGGTGATCAGCGCATTGACCCGGGCCGCAGAGGTCGAAAGCGCCGAGCTGCACTGGTTGAACGAGCACACCACCCGGAAGCTCGGACAGCTCCTGCGGAGGGCCGACGACCTCGACCTGCACGACGAGGACCGCCTGCACGAGCGTGGCCGATGGATCGGCGGCAAGCGCCAGTACGACGGCATACCCGGCCCTGCCCTCGGGCCGGCGCCGACCGGTCCGGCCATGGTCCGGGACCTGGCGGCCGGGTTCGCCGTACCCGGACGCGAGCACGCGGTGTTCGAACGACAACCGCGGATCGCCGTACTCGGCACCGCGGACGAGGACGAGCGCGCATGGGTGCAGGCCGGCCAGGCGTTGGAGAGAGTGTTGCTGACAGCAACTTCCTCGGTGCTGGCCGCCTCCTTCCTCAACCAGGCGCTGGAGTACCCGGCGCTACGGGCGCAGGTCCGGGAGCTGGTCGGCGGACGGAGCTGGCCGCAGATGATCCTCCGGATCGGCTATCCAGCCCAGGCAGAGGCACGCACCGGCCGCCGCCAGTGGTCGGAGACCGTCGATCGGGTCAGCGTCGAGCCATGAACGACTGGATCCACCGCTTTGGTGGCTACGATCCTGGCGACGAGCGCCGGCGCGAGGCGCTGTGCACCGTCGGCAACGGGTACGTCGCCACCCGAGGCGCCTGGGCGGGCGCGGTGGCCGGCGAACACCACTACCCGGGGACCTATCTGGCCGGTTACTACAACCGGCTGGCCGATCAGGTCAACGACCATATGGTCGAGAACGAGAGCCTGGTCAACCTGCCGGACTGGCTGCCGCTGACGGCTGCCATCGACGACGGCGACTGGCTCACTCCCGACAACTGCGAGGTACTCGAGCACGACCAGGAGCTGGACCTGCTGCGCGGCGTCCTGACCCGGCGGTTCCGGCTCCGCGATCCGCACGGCCGCGAGATCCTCGGCGTGGAACGGCGCTTCGTCAGCATGGCCGAGGCACACCTGGCCGGCCAGACGCTCGCCGTCACCGTCGTCAACTGGGAGGGTCGTCTACGGCTCGGGACGGCGGTGAACGGGACTGTCCGGAACGCCGGCGTCGAGCGCTACCGGAAACTGTCCGGCCGGCATCTGACCGACGTGTCCGCAACGGTTGCCGACGGCAACCTCACGGTGACCGCGACCACCTCCCAATCGCGCCACCGGGTCGCCGTCGGCACGCGAACTATCGCCGCCCACAACGGATCGCCAGTCGCGGGCTGGATCTCGCGGACGTCCGCGTCCGCGGAGGTGCTCATCCCGGTCGGCCTTGGCGACGTCGTCACCGCCGAGAAGGTGGCCGCGATCTACGGGTCGCGAGACCCGGGAATCTCCGAACCGCTGCTGGCCACCCGCACGGCACTCGCGAACGCGCCCGGTTTCGACCAGCTGCGCGAAGCCCACGTGCTGGCCTGGTCACACCTGTGGCGGCAGTTCTCGCTCGATCTCGAGGAGCCGTTCGACGGCACCCTGGCCGCCGTCCGGCTGAATGTCTTCCACCTGCTCCAATCGGTCTCGTCACACAGCGCCGACACCGATGCCGGCGTACCCGCTCGCGGCCTGCACGGGGAGGCGTACCGCGGTCACATCTTCTGGGACGAGCTGTTCATCTTCCCCGTCCTGACCTTGCGCCGGCCGGCTCTGACCCGGGCGCTGCTGCTGTACCGGTACCGGCGGCTGCCCGCCGCCCGGCAAGCGGCCCGGCAGGCGGGCTATCCGGGAGCCATGTATCCGTGGCAATCCGGCAGCGACGGCCGCGAGGAGAGCCAGCGGCTGCATCTCAATCCGCTGTCCGGTCGCTGGAGTGAGGACGCGACGTTCCGGCAACGGCATGTCGGTCTGGCGATCGCCTACACCATGTGGCAGTACTTCGAGCTGACCGGCGACCTCGCGTTCCTCGGCGACTACGGTGCCGAGGTCATCGTCGAGGTGGCGCGGTTCTTCGCCGGCCTGGCCGAGTACGACCAGGGTCGCGACCGTTACGTCATCCGTGGTGTGGTCGGGCCTGACGAGTTCCACACCGGCTATCCCGATCAGCCGGCCGCTGGGATCGACAACAACGCCTACACGAACGTCATGGCAGCCTGGCTGTTCGGCGTGGCCGCGAAGGCCCTGAACCGGCTGCCGAGCTGGCAACGAACCGAGCTCGGCGAGTCCATCGGCCTCCGGCCCGAGGAGCTGAGCCACTGGGACGAACTGACCCGCCGGATGTACGTCCCATTCCACGACGGGGTGATCAGTCAGTTCGAGGGGTACGAGCGACTGACCGAGCTCGACTGGCAGAACTACCGAGCCAGGTACGGCGACATCCGCCGACTGGACCGGATTCTCGAAGCCGAGGGACGCGACGTGACGGCGTACCAGGTCTCCAAGCAGGCTGACGTGTTGATGTTGCTGTACCTGCTGCCGCGCCGGGAGCTGCGCGGTCTGATGGAACGGCTCGGCTACCCGCTGACCGCCGAGACCATCCGCGCCACGGTCGAGTACTACCTGGCCCGCACGTGCCACGGCTCGTCGCTCAGCGCGGTGGTGCACGCCTGGGGACTGGCGATGCTCGATCCTGATCAGGCCCTTGGGTTCCTCGAGCAGGCGCTGCACAGCGACGCCGGCGATCCGAGCCGGACCGGTACGACCGCCGAGGGCATCCACCTTGCCGCGATGGCCGGCAGTGTCGATCTGATCCAGCGCTGCTTCACCGGTCTCAGCACGACGAACGACGTACTCCGCTTCGAGCCGCACTGGCCGGGCAAGCTCGGCACCCTGCGGATGATACTGCGCTACCGCGGACACCGTCTCACCGCGGAGGTGTCCACCGACGGGGTGACCCTCTCCGTCGATCCTGACCGCGGCGCCCCCATCACCGTCCGCTGCTTCGGCCGGACCCGGCAACTGAAGGCCGGCGAGTCTGCAACCTGGTCTCGCCGCAGCACCCCGGCGGTGAGTGGTTAGGGTTCAGGCATGGGGAGCAGCGTTTACGTCGCGTCGGTGGAGGGGTCCACCGGAAAATCCACAGTCGCCCTCGGACTGCTTCAGCAGCTGTCGCGCCGGGTCGACCGGGTGGCCGTGTTCCGCCCGATCGTTCGCCCGGACATCGCCACGCATGGTGGCCGTGACTACGTCCTGGACCTGCTCACGGCCCACGATGCGGTCCAGTTGGCGTACGACGACAGCCTCGGCGTGACGTACGACGAGGTGCACGCGGACCCCGACGCCGCGCTCGACGCGATCGTGCAGCGCTATCACGAGGTCGCCGACCGCGCCGACGTCGTACTCGTCGTCGGCAGCGACTACACCGACGTGGGGACGCCGACGGAGTTCTCCTACAACGCGAAGATCGCCGCCAACCTTGGTACGCCGGTCGTCCTTGTTCTCAACGGGTTCCAACGCAGTCCGCGTGATCTTCGGATGATCGGCGACATGGCCATCGGGGAGCTCCGAGGCAACCACGGTTCGCTGGCGGCTGTGGTCGCGAACCGCGTGGCTCCGCAACAGCTCGCCGACACGGTCGCGGCACTCACCGGTGCCGGTGGACCGGCGTTCGCCCTCCCGGAAGAGCCGCTTCTGAGCCAACCTACGGTGGCCGACCTGCTGGCCCCGGTCCAAGGTCGTTTGCTGAGGGGCGACCCCGCGCTCCTGACGCGCGAGGTCACCGGCCTCGTCGTCGCCGCTATGACGATGCCTAACGTGCTCGACAGACTGTTCGACGGAGCCGCGGTGGTCACCGCGGCGGACCGCCCAGAGGTCGTGCTCGGGGTCCTGATGGCCCACGCGTCACTGAACTTCCCGCAGATCTCCGCGGTCGTCCTCAACGGTGGTTTTACGCTGCCGGCCCAGGTCCAGCGACTGATGGACGGCCTCGGGGTGACCTTGCCGATCCTCGAGACCACCTTCGACACGCAGGCCACGTCGGCGGCCCTGACCGCCGTCCGCGGGCGCCTCACGAAGGAGTCGCCGCGCAAGGTGGACGCCGCGCTGTCACTGTTCGAGCGGAACGTGGACGGCGAGGTCCTCCTCGATCAGCTCGAGGTCGCACGCAGCAACGCGGTGACACCGCTGATGTTCGAGCACCAGCTGATCGACGAAGCAGTTGCCCACCGCAAACACATCGTCCTGCCCGAAGGCGAGGAGGAGCGCATCCTGCGGGC
>NZ_JBEZYF010000066.1:0-51049 GCF_040638415.1 Kribbella sp. NPDC026596
CGTCGACGGCGGCTGGACCGCGGTCGACGGCCGCTTCGACCCACCCACCTGACGCGCACTTCGATCCAATTGAGATGGCTGCGTCGTCCGCCGAACTGGGACGCCGTTTCGATCTTCGACACTGAGGAGCCTGCATGAGTCTCGCTGATCTGACCGCGACTGACCTGCTGTCTCGCTATCGCGACCGTTCGATTTCACCTGTCGAGGTGATCGAGGACGTGCTCGCGCGGGTCGAGGAGTTGGAGCCACGGATCTGCGCGACGTACGCACTCGACCCGGACGGCGCCCTGGCCGCCGCGCAGGAGTCGGAGCGCCGCTGGCGTGACGGAGTCGCCGGTGCGCTGGACGGCGTACCCGTGACAGTCAAGGAGAACATCGCCACCCGCGGCACCCCGGTCCCGCAAGGCACCGCCGCGACGGTGCTGATCCCGGCCACCGAGGACGCGCCGGCCGCGGCACGACTCCGCGACGCCGGTGCGGTGATCTTCAGTAAGACGACGATGCCGGAGTACGGGATGCTCTCGTCGGGCGTGTCGACCTTCCATCAGCTGACGCGCAACCCGTGGAACCTGTCGAAGACGGCCGGTGGTTCGAGCGCCGGCGCCGCGGCGGCCGCGGCGGCGGGGTACGGACCGATCCACCTCGGCACCGACATCGGCGGCTCGATCCGCCTGCCCGCCGGGTGGTGCGGACTGGTCGGACTCAAGCCCACGCACGGCCGGATCGCCGTCGGTAACCCGTACCCGGGTCGCGCGATCGGCCCGCTCACCCGTACGGCGGCCGACGCGGCGCTGGCGTTGTTGGTCATGTCCGGCTACGACCCGCGCGACCACACGTCGTTCCCGTCGCTGTCTGATGAGTACACGGGGGACATCCGCGTCGAGGATCTCCGCGTCGCGCTCCTGCTGGACGCCGGCGTTGGTCTGCCCGTGGACCCCGAGGTGACCGCGGCGGTCGCGGCGGCGGCCGCCGTACTCGAGAAAGCTGGGGCGATCGTCGAGCCGATCGCTCCGATCATCACACGCGAGATGCTGGATGGATTGGACCGCTTCTGGCGGGTACGGTCCTCGGCGGACATCGCGGCGCTGCCCGAGGAACGCCGTGCGAAGGTGCTCCCGCAGATCCGTTCCTGGGTGTCGACGGCCGTCGAGCTGTCCGGGTTCGACGTCTTCGACGGCTTCAGCCAGATGGGCGCGATGGCATCCGCGGTCACCGCGGTGTTCACGTCGTACGACGTGATCCTGTCGCCGGTCGCGCCGATCACGGCGTTCGCGGCCGAGCTCGCGTATCCGACCGACGACCCGTCGAGACCCTTCGAGCACATCGGGTTCACCGTGCCCTACAACATGTCCGCCCACCCGGCGACCACGGTGAACGTCGGCTGGTCCTCCTCGGGGTTGCCGATCGGCGCGCAGCTCGCCGTACCGCATCATCAGGATCTGACCGCACTTGCCCTGACCGGATATCTCGACAGCCAGCAGACCGAGCGGCGAGACTGGCCTGTGGGGTGAAGACTTGGGCTGATGGACGGCAACGTGTTCGACGAGGTGGCGGTTCGCGCTGACCCACTGCAGCGCGGGCTGATCTCCCACTGCTACCGAATGCTCGGCTCCGTCACCGAAGCAATCCAAGTCGCCGACAGTGCCTCGTCCCACGAGGTCGCGACGCGTGAGTGCCTCCACCGAGGCGGCGCGCGCCTGCTCCCGACCGACCTCGCTCCCGCGAGCGGCGACCCCGAGGGTGAGCTGAGCCGGCGTTCAGAGGTGCTCTGGCTCGAACCGATCCCCGACACGCTCGCCGACGACCACCTGATCGATCTGCAACTGATCGCCGCCCTGCAACGACTCCCCGCTCACGAGCGAGCCGCTGTGATCCTGCACGACGTCGAAGGCTGGCCCGTGCCACGGATCACCGATCTGCTCGGTCAGGTCGACATCCGCCAGGCCAGGTCACACTTCCGCCCGGCGCCAGGTCATCAACTCGACCAGCCGGAGTTGCTCGGCCGGTATGCGCGCGCCTTCGAGGAGTACGACGTACCCGCGATCGTCGAGCTCTTCGGGGACGACGCGATCTGGGAGATGCCGCCGTTCACCTCGTGGTTCCGCGGGGCGCGCAACATCGGCCGGCTCATCTCGACCCACTGCCCGGCGAAGGGTCCCGGCGACCAGATCCTCGTCCCGGTCAAGGCCAACCGCCAACCGGCGTTCGCCGTCTACATGCGAGACCCGACCGACAACATCCACCGAGCCTTCCAGATCCAGGTCCTCACCCTCACCGCCGCCGGAATCATCCACGCCGTCGCGTTCTTCGACCTGAGCCTCTTCCCCACCTTCCAGCTCCCCGACCTCCTGGCCGGCCTCCCCCCAAACCCCTACGACGGCGCCCCCCGCCCCCACATAGAACGCCTCCACCCCCACGACTAGGCGGTGGGCGTTACCCCGGTTCAGTACTCGCCGTAGACCTGGACTTTGGTGCCGATGGGGGTGTCGGCGAAGATTTGGTGGATTTCGGGGCGCATGACGCGGACGCAGCGGTGGCTGGCGGGGTAGGGCTTGATCAGGGAGTTGACCCGGGAGCCGTGCAGGGCGATGCCGGGGCGGTCGCGCAGGAAGTAGAGCGAGTCGTACATGAACGCGTCGTCGTACAGGCTGCTCTCGTGCGCGCCGGCCCACTTGCGCCAGACCTTGCCGGTGCGGTTCGGGGTCTCGTACCCGGGTGCGCCGGTCGAGATCCAGACGATCCGCTTGTAGGTCTTCCCGACGATTTGGTACAGGATCTGGCAGGTCTTGTTCACGTAGATGCCGGGGGAGCGGGTCGGCGTCGGGCGCTTGGTTGCGTTGAGCACCGAGTACGCGTCGGTCAGCGTGAGGCCGCCGCGGCTGACCGGCAGGCCGTTGGTCTCGCGCCACGCGCACAGTGCCTGCTTGGCGCGGACGGTGATGTCGCCGTCGATGTCGCCGACCGGGTACCCGAGCTTGTCGAGTTGCCGCTCCACGCGCAGCGCGTAGTACTGCGGCTTCTGCTTCACCTTGGGCTTCGGCTTGGCCGTCGGGGTCGTGGTCGGCTTCGCGCTCGGCGTACTGACGGAAGCGGAAGGCGTGCTCGAGGTCGTCGTACTCGAGGGGGATGGCGTCGATTCACTCGCGGCCACGTCGGAACACCCCGCGAGTACGAACGCCAGTACGACGGCACCGGCAACGAGACCACGTCGACGAGACACGATTCCCCTCTCCCTCGAGCACTTTTCAGGGTCGCAGAACCTCATCGAGTGAGCCTGCAACGACCCGCCGAGATTAGTGCTCCGAGGGTTCCCCGCAGGCGTGGTGACCCGGTCCCGTCACCGAACCGTTGTCGAGGACAGGCCCCGGGTCGTCCCGCAACCTGCTGTACAGATACCCGTCGCGGTACTTTCCGGCCCGGAACTCACACGCGCGGATCACCCCTTCGAGGGTGAAACCCGCCTTCTCCAACGACTTCTGCTCGGCCACGTTCTCCGGATGCGTCGCGGCCTGGACCCGCTGCACCGGCGTGTGATGGAACAGGTACTCGGTCAGCATCGCCTGCGCGCGCCACCCGATCCCGCGCCCGCGGTACTCCGGCAGGAGTGCGATCCCGATCTCCCAGTACGACGTCCTGCCGTCGAACGACCTGGTCCGCCAACTCACGAGCCCGGCGGTCTCGTCGTCGGCCCGGACCATCAACCGGGAGTCGTCCTTACCCAGGAACCCGTCTTCGGCGAACCGCCGTACCGACGCCTGCGCGTCACGGAACCCACCCCAGTCCAGCCCGATCAACCACGGCTCGACCGCGAACCGCCGGAACAACCCGAGATCCTCTTCCACCGCAGGCCGCAGTTCAACGCGCATGCGGGTCAGATTAGGTGGCTCCAGGACCACCCCGTCGTACTCGGTGCGGCTGTCAGAGGCCGAGGTCGCGCAGGAACTGCGGCTTGTAGGCCTGCATCGCCACGTAGTGCGGGTCCGGGACCTCCATGCCCGCGTTCTTCGCCGCGTCGCTGGCCGCGTCGTGCTCACCCACCGGCACGCTCGGGTCGGTCCACTCCTGCTCGGCCGGATTCCACCGCGTCACCGTGTACTCGGCATCGAGCTTGTCCTTGGCAACGAGTTCCTTGGCGGTCCGCTCGGCCTCCTGCGCATCCGCGAGGGTGTGCGTGTACATCAGCATCCGGTTCCCGTCCCGGGTCACCGTCACGTGGTTCCCGAGCCGCTTCTTGGCATCGTCATCCAGATCCAGTGCCCGCAACCGGTCCCAGAACGACAACCTGTGCTCTTCACTCCCGAGCACAACCTCAACCCGAAACTCCTCATCCGCCATGCCACCACCCTACCGATCCTCACCGCGTACCTCGCCAAGGCAGTGGCCAACATGCGGGATAGGTGAATCGTTTTGCTTCGATCGACTAGAGTTCTTAGTCATGGAGCTGAGGCACTTGGAACACTTCGTGGCGGTGGCCGAGCAGAAGCACTTCACGCGAGCCGCCGAGGCGATGTCGATCTCCCAGTCCGGCCTGTCCGCCTCGATCCGCGCGCTCGAGCGTGAGCTCCGCGCCCCACTGTTCGTCCGCAACACCCGCAGCGTGGAGCTCACCGAGGCAGGGCGGGCGCTCCTGTGCGAAGGACGTCGTACGCTCGCCGCCGCCGAAGCAGCCAAGGACGCGGTCGCCGCGGTCCAGGGTCTGCTGCGCGGTCACCTCACGGTCGGGCTGGAGCAGTGCCTCGGGGTGGTCGACGTACCGGCGTTGCTCGCCAAGTTCCGCTCCGCCTACCCCGGCGTTGAGATCGAGGTCCGCCAGGCCGGCTCCACCCCGATGCTCGACGAGTTGGCGTCCGGCCGGCTCGACGTCGCTTTCGTCGCGACCGCGGGCGACCCGGTCGACGGCCTCGACCTCCGCCCGCTCTCTCGCGAGTCGATGGTGCTCGTCTGCGCCCCCGACCACCGCCTCGCCAACGCGACCGCGGTCACGCTCGACGACCTGGCGGGGGAGTCGTTCGTCGACTTCGACCCGACCTGGGGCGCCCGCGCCATCTCGGACCAGGCCTTCGCCACCGCCGGCGTCGCTCACCCGGTGACGATCGAGGTGAACGACGTACACACGCTCCTGGCCCTGGTCGCCCACAACCTCGGCGTCGCCCTGGTCCCCGAACGCATCGCCGCCAAACGAGGCGACCACGTCACCGTCGGCCTCACCCCCGGCAGCGCCTCCGACTGGCAGGTCTCGGTAGCCGTCCCCACCGGCACCGCCGCCTCCCTAGCCGCCGACGCCCTCATCGGCATGCTCCCCACAACCGCTACGCATACTAGGCCCGATCGGCTTCCCTGACTCGGCCTCGCCGTTAGCCGACGAGTGCCACAGCGATCGTGGCAACGGCGAGCACTTCACCGTGCGTCCTGCAGCAGCGTGGCGCCGACCGGCTTGAGGCGAGCGAGTACGGCGTCGATCCGCGTGAGCGTGTCCGGGTGCAAGGTGACGTCGGCGGCGGCCAGGTTCTCGGCGATGTGCGCCGGCGTACGGCTCCCTGGGATCGGCACCACGGCCGGGTCCTGGTGCAGCAACCAGGCGAGCGCGAGCTGACTCCGGGTGATCCCGAGATCCGCGGCCAGCGCCTGGAGAGCGGCGTACGACGCATTGTTCGCCTTGAGGCTGTCCGAGTCGAACCGTGGTGCGTTGTTCCTGAAGTCGTCCGCGCCGAGATTCCGCACGGTGCCGGTCAGGAAACCCGCGCCGAGCGGGCTCCACGGTACGACGCCGATGCCGAGCACACGCGCCGCCTCGAGCAACTCGGGATCCACCGGCCGCCACATCGACCACTCGGTCTGGACCGCGGCGATCGGATGGACGGCGTGCGCCCGGCGCAGCTCGTCCGGCATCACGTTCGACACTCCGAGATGGCGAACCTTGCCATCGGCAACGAGCTCGCCCATCGCCCCGACGGAGTCCTCGATCGGGACCTGCGGGTCGGGGAAGTGGAGATAGTAGAGATCGATCACGTCGATCCCGAGGGTGCGAAGGCTGCTCTCGGCGTAGCCGCGGATGTACTTCGGCTCGGCGTTCACCAGCAGTTCCTCGAACGCGAAGCCAACCTCGAGCGGATGGGGTTGCGCGCCGTCGGACAGCTTCAGCCCGAACTTGGTCGCGACCGTGATCTGCTCGCGGCGCCCGCGAATCGCCCGGCCGACCAGCCGTTCGTTGTGCGCGTCGTTGCCGTACGCGTCGCTGGTGTCGATGAACGTCCCGCCGGCCTCGATCGCCGCCTGGATCGCCGCGACACCGCGGTCGTCGTCGATCTCGCCGTACATGCCGGGCGAGAGCACCATCGCGCCGAACCCGATCGCCGGTACCTGGAGCCCGCCGAGATTGCGCAGTGTTGTCATGGCTCCACCCTCGGGTCGTGGGTGCTTGCCCGTCCAAGACCTGTTGATATAACCATCGGTTATGGATGCGCACCTGCGGGAACTGCGCTACTTCGTCGCCACGGCCGAGGACCTGACCGTGACGGCCGCGGCCGCACGCCTGTTCGTCTCCCAGCCCGCGCTGTCCAAGCAGCTACGAGCGCTCGAGCGGCGGCTCGGCTTCGAGCTGTTCGAGCGACTGCCGCGCGGCCTGGCCCTCACCGACCAGGGGAGTGCTCTGCTCCCCGTCGTACGAGCGATGCTCGAGACCTGGGACCGCGGGTACGTCGAGGCGCGGGCACTCAGCCACCCTCGGCAGTTGGTCGTCGGCATGCAAACCGCCGTCGGCCGCGACCTCCAACGCCCCGCGGTCCAACGCTTCCGCGAACGCGCCCCCGGCTGGACGGTCGCTCTGAGGCTCGTCGGCTGGGATGACCCAACCGCCGGCCTCGCCGACGCCACCAGCGACGTTGCCTTCGTCTGGCTCCCGGTACCTACCGGGCTGGCAACCCGAGTCCTGATCCGCGAAGACCGCTGGGTGGCCCTGCCCTCAGGACATGCGCTCGCCGACCGCGCCGAGATCCCCTTCGCCTCGCTGCTCGAGGAACCATTTGTCGCCTTGCCGGTCGCAGCGGGCCCACTCCGCGACTTCTGGCTGGCGCTGGACGCCCGCCCCGGCCCGGCGCTGATCGCGGCAGAGGCCACCGCCGCCGACGAGGTCCTGGAACTGGTCAGTGCAGGTGTCGGCGTCGCCCTCATCGCCAAGGGCAACGCCCGCCTCTACGAACGCCCCGGCGTGACCTTCCGACCCGTCCCAGACCTTCCACCCGCCGAACTGGCCATAGCTTGGCGCCGCACCGACCCCCGCGACATCGTCCACCTCTTCGTCGACTGCATCGACCCGGTCTGACGTCGACAGGGCCCGTGCAGAGCGGTTCGGCGTCCGCCGTGATGTCGCGAGGACGCCGAACCAGTGGGTGCTTCAGCCGCAGGAGAAGGTGTCGCGGGATACCACCACGACGCCGTTGGCATTCAGGGTGAGTTTGCCGGCGAGCCGGAGGTCGACGACCGTGCCGTCGGTGCCGCGGAGTGTGCTGCGGAGCCGGTACTGCGCGACTCGCGAGACGTCGCCCTCATCGGTGAGCGCTGTCACCACCCCGTTCACCTTCTCGCGGTATGTACCGGAGTACGTCGGCAGGGTGGCATCGTCCGGGATCAGCTCGACCCGGCCGTCGATGACGCCGTTGACGTGGAACTCCCCGGCCAGTTGTCCGCCCGGTGGCGCCACCAGCCGATACCCGCCCGACCGGACCTCGTGGAAGGTGCCCGGCCAGGAGACACAGGGACCGTCGCCCGCCGCGAAGGGTTCGTAGTTGTCGTAGTCCTCGATGAGGAACGAATGCTCGGCCCCACCCGCGGATGCGGGAGCAGCGGAGACCCCGACTAGGGTCAGAGCGCCCAACGCAATAGCCAGCTTGTGCTTCATCTCCGCCCCCTCAGCCGAGTACGCAGGTGATGGCAGCAGCAACCAGAGCGATCGCGCCGAGGACGAGTGCGGTCATCGTGACAGCCCCGAACGATCCGACCCGGCGCCGATGCTCCAGCGCCAGGACGATGGCGACCGCGCCGAACACGAGCGGCCACCCCGACCAGAAGACGATGTACGTCGCGGCTGCCGAGATGCCGAGGCCGAGCGCGGTCCCGGCGAGCCGGCCGGGCGATCCCGCCCGGGCCCACAGGCCCAGCCACACCGCGATGACGCCGGCAGCAACCACGATCCCGACGTACAGCGCGATCTCCCCGGCCGTTGTGGCCGGTGCATCGTCCGCGTCGGCGTTGAGATTGAAGACCCCGCCGGCTGTCATTGCGAGGCCATAGATCACTGCGCCGGTTGCCGCCGCCCACAGCGGACTGAGCACGTCGAGTCGGTGTGACGCGCTCGTGGTGGTAGTCATGGGAACCCCCTTGGTCTGAGAAATGCTTGCCTCGAGCGCACCACCACTGACCGGCGGGACGGATCTGTCACGGGACGCGGTCGGGCCGGGAGAGTTGCCCGCGTGGACCGGGACCTCTGTCCCAGGACATCTGGCCCGATCGGGCGCACACTTTGGCCATGGGGACGCAGCGTGATGAGGACCTGGTCCGCCGCATCGGCGGCTGGTCGATCGCTGCCCTGACCCTCGCCCTGTTCGGGACGGTCCCCTTCTCACTCTCGGGCGGTGTCATGTCCCGCCCGGAGGTGGTCGCCTCGGGCCCCGAGTTGTGGCTCGGACTGATCGTCGCCTGCTTCGCGATCTCTGGTGCAGCGTTGATCCACCTGCGACCAAGGAACTGGATCGGCTGGATTCTGGTCGCCTCGGGGTTGCTCCAGGTGACGAACGTAGCCGTGGACTCGTACGCCACCCGTGCGCTCACCGACCCTGACCACTCGCTGCCCTTGGGCCTCGCGGCGGTCTGGCTCGCATCGTGGACCTGGATCCCGTCGTTGCTGTTGCCGGTGATCGTGCTGCCACCGCTCTACCCGACCGGACGACCGTCGTCGGCCTTCTGGTCGTGGCACGTGCGGGCGGCGCTCCTCGGTATCGGGCTGATCGTGTTGGCGGCTGCCACTGGTCCAGGTGGAGTCGACGACACCGTGCGCGGGACGCGGCTGCCGTGGGACACGCCGTCCTGGTGGAACTGGGGCCTCGGCTTGTCGGCGGCTGCGCTCCTGATCTGTACGGCGGCCGTCACCGTCGTCGGAACACTTGTCCGCGCAGTCCGAGCCAAGTCACCGGAGCGGCAGCAGTTGCTGTGGCTGCTGAGCGTGATCACGGCGATGCTGGCGACAGTCTTCACCGAGTACGGGGTGGTGTTCGCCATCGCCTACGGCCTGGTCCCGGTCGCGGTGACGATCGGCGTACTGCGCTACCGCCTGCTTGGCATCGAGGTCGCCCTGCGTCGCACGCTGCTCTATGTCCCGCTGACTCTGCTCGTCGCCCTGGTCGTCGGCGGACTCACCACCGTCATTGCCCGCCTGGTACCCGAGGGACCGCTGCCACTCCTCGCCGCGTCGGCCGTGGTGGCAGTACTCGTGATTCCCGTGGCAGCGCGCCTGCGACCCCTCGTCGATCGTCTGGTACTCGGTGATCGCGCCGATCCACTCGCCCTCGTCGACCGAGTCGGCGCCGGGCTCGAGATCGAGCATGATGATCCGGTCGTCTCCATGCTCGAGGCAGTCGCTTCAGCCGCAGGTACGTCGTACGCGGTGGTGCGGGATGTCGACGGCCGACCGGTCGCTGAGGTGGGGTCGTCAGACAGCCCAGGTCTCGACGTTGCGCTGCGGCACAGGGGAGTGCAGCTCGGGACGTTGACCATCGGACCGCGCCGCGGTGCGACGCAGGTGACCGAGCAGGACGCGCGGCTGGTGACAGCCTTGGCGCCGCACTTGGCGGTCGTGATCCGATCCGCGCGCCTCGCCGAGGAACTCGCCCACGAACGGACTCGCGTGACCACCGCAACCCTCGCCGAACGCGATCGCCTGCGCAGGGATCTCCACGACGGCCTCGGGCCGTCACTCGCGGGGATCGCGCTCGGCCTGCACGCCGCAGGCACCGCACATCGGACTGATCCCGACGCCGTACCGGCCCTGCTCGAGCGGACTCGCGCGGAGGCCGAGCTCGCGGTCAGCGAGATCCGCCGGGTACTCGATGGGCTGCGGCCCACCTCGCTCGATCTGCACGGGCTCGAGGGTGCGGTGCGCGACACCGCGTCGTCGCTCGGGATGGGTCAGCCCGGTGGTCCTGCCTTCGATCTCCGGACGGAAGCGCTGCCGCTGCTGCGGCCGCAGGTGGAGGAGGCGGCGTTTCGGATCGTCGCCGAGTCCCTGACGAACGTCGCGCGCCACTCGGCCGCTGACCATTGCACGGTCCGGCTCAACCAGGCGAACGGAGACCTTCGGGTCCGGGTCTTCGACGACGGCTGCGGATTGGGTACGGCGGTTGCCGCCGGGCATGGGCTCGACTCGATGCGACGACGCGCCGCCGACATCGGGGGAGAGGTCTGCGTGGAACTCGCCGAACCGCGGGGGACGCTCGTGACCGCAGTACTGCCGCTGGAGGCGCCATGACGCTTCGCGTGGTCCTGGCCGACGACCACCCGATGTACCGCTACGGGCTGACCGCCGTCCTCGATCAGGCCGACGGCATCGACGTCGTCGCCAGCGTCGGGGACGGCGCCGCGTTGGTCGATGCGGTCCGGGACCTGTCGCCAGACGTCGTACTGACGGATCTGTCCATGCCTGGCCTCGACGGGGTGGTAGCGATCGCGCAGCTACTGGGTCTGCAGCCCGAGCTGCCGATCTTGGTGCTCACGATGCACGAGGACGACGCGCACGTCTTCGCCGCACTGCGCGCGGGGGCCCGCGGTTACCTGGTGAAAGGCGCCGACGGAGCAGAGATCGTCCGCGCGGTGTACTCCGTCGCCTCCGGCGAGGCCGTGTACGGAGGCGCCGTCGCCCGGCGGATCGTCGCCTTCTACTCCGGCCGCCAGGTCGAATCGCCTATCGCGCGCGCCTTCCCGGACCTGACCCCGCGGGAGCGCGAGGTCCTCGAGCTGCTGGCAGCCGGCTGCCGCAACCACGAGATCGCCCGGCGCCTCGGCATGTCCGAGAAAACCGTCCGCAACCACGTCTCCCAGGTACTGACGAAGCTCCAGGTCCCCGACCGCACCGCCGCCGCCCTGAAGGCCCATGAATCCGGCATCGGCGGTTAGGAACAGGCAGCGATCCAGGCAGAGGAGGGCCGTCGTACCCCCCGCGGGTACGACGGCCTCTGTGCTGCTCTTACCAGGCGTAGTCCTCGGGGGAGGTCTTGTAGCCGGGGAAGATCTCGTCGAGGCGGGCGAGGGCCTTGTCGTCGAGCTTGATGTCGACGGCGCGTACGGCGGAGTTCAGCTGCTCCATCGTCCGCGGCCCGACGATCGGCCCGGTGACGGCCGGCTGGTGCAGCAGCCAGGTCAGCGCGAGCTCACCCGGCTCGTGGCCGAGCTCATCGGCGAACGCCTCGTACTGCTCGATCTGCGGACGCAGCTTCTCGAGGGTCTCCTTGGAGCGGCCCTCGAGGCGGCGTACGCCCTCGTTCTCCTTGCGTACGACGCCGCCGAGGAGGCCGCCCTGCAGCGGCGACCACGGGATCACGCCGAGGCCGTACTCCTGCGCTGCCGGCAGAACCTCGCGCTCGACGTCGCGCACCAGCAGGTTGTAGATCGACTGCTCGCTGACCAGGCCGATGTAGTTGCGCCGCGCCGCGGCCTCCTGGGCCTGCGCGATGTGCCATCCGGCGAAGTTGCTCGACCCGGCGTACAGGATCTTGCCCTGCTGGATCGCGACCTCGATCGCCTGCCAGATCTCGTCCCACGGCGTCGCACGGTCCACGTGGTGGAACTGGTACAGGTCGACGTAGTCGGTCTGCAGCCGCTTCAGCGACGCGTCCAGCGCGCGCCGGATGTTCAGCGCCGACAGCTTGCCCTCGTTCGGCCAGCCCTCGCCCATGTCGCCGTAGACCTTGGTGGCGAGCACGGTCTTGTGCCGGTTCGCCGGGTCCTTCGCGAACCATTCGCCGATGATTTCTTCGGTCCGGCCCGGGTAGATGGCCCGCCCGTACCCGTTGGCCGTGTCGAAGAAGTTGATGCCCTTGTCATGCGCCGCGTCCATGATCGCGTGCGCGTCCCCCACCTCGGTGTGGGGCCCGAAGTTCATCGTCCCCAACACGATCCGACTAACCGACAATCCAGTACGCCCAAGATGAGTGAAGTCCATACCTCCACCCTTGCGCGCGGACGCCAACTCTTCCAACAAAAGAATCAGGTCAGTGCCATCACCTGAGCTTCTGAGTCAACCTGTCGCGCATCGCCTCGGTCGGATTGGCCCCACCTTCAGCCAGAGCGTCCAGCAGCGCCCCCACGAGGGCGGGGTCCTGAGTGTGCCGAAGGTCGAGGCCGAGATTCCGACGATCGCACGTACGGCGAAGCGCGGCGAACATCGGCGCGTTCGGCTCCCGGACGAGACCGCCGCCGACCACCACGGAGACCGGATCGGCCAGTCCGCAGGTACGCGCGAGGCTGAGGATGTAGTCGGCGAGGTGCTCCGCCTGCGTGTCGACCAACTCAGCCACCACAGGGTCGTCATCGATGAGCGCCAGTACCGCCGGTGCGTACGCCGCCAGCGCCGCAAAGTTGAACGTGTTGCCCCGCTCGGTCGTGGTCTCGAGCATCTCCTCCGGCGTCGATGCGCCGAGCAGTGGGGGAAGCACGGCCGTAAGTTTCGTGGACTCGGTCAGCCCGAGCTCGGACAGATACACCGCTCGCAGGGCCTGGCTCACCAGGCCGGCGCCGCCGAGCGGGTGCTGCAGCCACCACGACAGCGCCCACTCCTTCACCGGACCGCGGCCGGCCAGCGCGGCCCCGGTGCCCAGCACGACGGAGATGCCTTGCCCATCAAGCCGGCCGCACCGAATCAGGGCGAAGCCGTCGTTCTTGATACTGAAGCGCCTCACATCGAAATGCGGGCTCAGCGCCGTGGTCCAGAACTCCGAGTCGGCCGGCCAGTCGACACCCGCCAACCGGAAGGCGGCATACCTTACGTCGGAATGCGACAGACCCGCGGTCTGCAGCACGTCGCCGACGAGGCTGAGGACGACGTCCTTGGCGGCCTCAGCCCCAGCCGGCGCGTAGATGTCGCCGACCCCGCCGCGGGCGAGGCCGACGAGGTCACCGTCGGCCGTCGTCAAGCCCGCCCAGGTCTTGGTGTTGCCGGCGTCGACGGCAAGGAAGACGTCTCTCACGCAAGCAGTCTTTCCGGCAGGTACGCCGAGTGCGCGGCGGCCATCTCGTCGTACAAGTTCTCGGCGACGGACAAATCTGGCACCAAGGGGTTCGCGATGAGCGCCCGGATGGCGTCCGCCCGGGTGCCCTCCCAAGCTGCCTTCGCCGCCAGCATCTGGTAGTCGGCGAGCTGACGCGTGATGCCCCGAACGGCGAGGGGCAGCGGCTGTTGCGGGTCGATGTGGCAACCCTTCCGGTTCACGGTGCAGTACACCTCGACGACAGTCTCCGCGTCGAAGCCCGGAAGTGCATTGTCAACATTAGGAAGGTTGACCGGCAGACGGGCGCCAGTGTCGTTGTAGTACGCGCTCATCACGTCGATGGCCAGCTCGAGTTCGTGGATCCCGCCGCGCGACCGGGCCGGGTCGAGATGAGGATGGCTGGCCTCGGCCTGTTCGCGGTAATGGTCCCAGTAACCGGGAACGGCGTTCATGATGTCTTCCGAACGGGTTGTCGGCGACGCCTGCTGCGCTCTGAACAGCTCGTTCCGGAAGTAGTAGTAGTTGAAGTAGTCAGACGGGATGGACTGCATGACCACGGCGAGGTGCAGCGCTCGCTTCGAGTTGTCGTCGAGGGTCGGGTCGTTCTTGCGCTCTTCCCAGGCCGCTTCGAGCAACGGCATCACGTCTTGCCCGTCGTACAGGTGCTCGTAGCTCCAGCAGTTGTGGTTCACGCCGGCCATGGTGACCTTGGCTCGATCGGGGTCGAGCCCAGCAGCCTTCAGTACGACGGGTGGGAACACGATCGGCCCCTCGCACATCGAGTAGATGGGGATCGGCGTGTAGTCCGCGACCGCCTGGGAGACGATGTTGACCGGGTTCGTGTAGTTGAAGATCACCGCGTTCGGCGCAACGGCCTGCAGGTCATCGGTGATGCCGCGCATGTCGTTGATGGAACGCAGCGCCATGAAGAAGCCGCCAGGCCCCTGGGTCTCCTGCCCGATGACGCCGTGCTTCAGTGGGATCCGCTCGTCTAGCGCGCGGGCGGCGAAGTTGCCGGGGCGAAAGCTCGTGAGTACGGCGTCGACGTCAGCCAAGCCGGCTCGCTGGTCCGTGGTCGCCGTGACGGTGATGCCGTCCCCGCCCTCCGCAGCGAGTTTCTTCGCGATCTTGAGGACGGTCTCCAGACGGTCCGGGTCCTTGTCGACGAGCACCACCTCCGACCCCGCGAACTCAGGGCCGTGCCACAAGAACGAGGCCATGGTGCCGGCCGCTCTGGAGGATCCTCCGCCGATGTAGGCCATCTTGATGCGAGCCATGTCTTATGAGACTCCTTCTCGTTCTGACGTCTGTGCGGCTTCTTCATCCGCGTAGATGAAGGCGTTGCGGCAGTCGTGGACGATGGTTGCCGGCCACAACGGGTCGTAGCTGTCGGCCTCGCGAATACGGTCGAAGGCGTACGCCTTGTTCGATCCCCACAGCAGCATCACTGCGGAGTGCGAGAGCTCCGCCAATTCCGCTGTACCGATCGTGACGCCGTACGTCGGGACGTCCGCAAGGGACCGTAGATGCGGGAACGTGGACAGGTTGTCTGTCCGTGTTGACTGAGGCAACGTTACGACCCGGGTGGGCGCGTCCCGCGGCGTACCCGGTCCGTTGAGCGCGACGTGGCCGTCGCCTTGACCACTGGCCAGCAGGAAGAGATCGATGCCGCCCAGTTCGACGACCTCCTGCTCGAATGCGCTGGGCTCGTTGGGATCGGGGGCGATCACGCTGTCCGGGCGCAGGCCAAGGGGTGTCACCAGATTCCGTTGGGCCCAACCGATGCAGCTGTGCGGTGTGTGGGGCGACAACAGCGTCCATTGTCCGGCTCGGCCCTCCACGTACTCGTCCATCATCACGACCCGTAGGCCGTCCATGCGTACGCCGCCTTGGTGCGCCAGCCGGGTCAAAGCAGCTGCCACCGGGGTTGCACTCCGACCGGCGGGGAAGCCGACAACGTACCGATCCTTGGTGGCGAGCTGATCCAGAATCTGCCGGGCAATGACTTCGCCGATCTCGGCTGCGGTGGACAGCACGGTGATAGGGGTGGTCACATCACTCCTTGACCGCGCCGGCCATGACGCCGCTGATGAACTCGCGCTGGAAGAACAGATAAAGAGCCACGACCGGCAGCGAGACGATCAGTGAACCGGCTGCCATCAGGTTGACCTGCAGCACGTGCCGTCCCTGGAAGGCGCCCAAGGCAACGGTCGCGGTCTGCTTCTCGGGATCGCCCAGGAAGATCAGGGACAGGAAGAAGTCGTTCCAGGTCCACATGAACGACAGCAGGACCAAGGTAAGAACCGCGGGACGAGCCATCGGAACCAAGATGCGCCACAGCGTGCTCCACACTCCCGCTCCGTCGACGGCTGCGGAGTCCATCACCGATCGGGGGAGCGCTCTGAAGGTTGCCCGCATCCAATAGGTCCCGAAGGGGACTCCCATGCCGAGCTGAATGATGACCAGTCCCAACCAGGAGTTGGTGAGTCCGATGCGCTCGAACTCGTAGTACAGCGGAATGACGATCACCTCGGTGGACACCATCATCCCGAGCAGGATGACCGGGAAGAGGAAGCGCTCCCCGACGACTCCGAGGATGCCGAATGCGTATCCAGAGAGGATTGCGAGCACCGTCTGTCCGGCAACGGCGCTCACGGTGATCACCAAGGACGCGTACATGGAGTGGGCGAGGTTGCCGTCACGCCAGGCCGCTCCGAAGTTGCCCCACGAGATCCTCGAGAGGTCCAAGGCGCCCGAGGTGTTGGGGCTCAGGGAGGTGAGGACGAACCACGCGACGGGGAAGAGTACCCCGACCGTCAGCGCGATCACGATCACGTAGTTCGAAGCGCGCTCGTACCTGGAGATCATCGGTCTTTGTTCTCCATGATCCGCGTGATGGCGACCGCGATACCGAGGCACAGGACGGCCAGGACCACGCCGGTCGCTGACGCCTTGCCGACATCAGGGTTGACGAAGGCCAACTGGTACAGGAGAAGCGCCGGGGTGGTCGTGGCACTCCCGGGGCCGCCCTGGGTCGTGATGTAGACCATGTCGAAGGTCCGCAGCGCGCCGGTGATGGTCAGGGTCAGCGCGATGGCCATCTGGCCGCGCAGGCTGGGGAGCGTGATCAGTCGGAATTCCTGCCACCGCGTCGAACCGTCCAACCGAGCGGCCTCGTACAGCTCGTCCGGGATGGCGAGGATGCCGGCCAGGAACAGCACCATGGTGAAACCGAAGCCACCCCAGACGCCGATCATGCCGAGCGACGGCAAGGCCCAGGTGAAGTCACCGAGCCAGTTGCGAGTCAGGTGGTCCAGGCCGACCCAGCGCAGCGTGCTGTTCAGGGGGCCGTCGGGCGCGTAGATGCGCTTCCAGATGATGGCCACCACAACGCTGGTCAACACCTGCGGCAGGAAGAGGAACCAGCGGTAGATCCCCTCACCACGGATCTTTGCCCTGCTGAGCAAGGCGGCCGAGATCAGTCCGAGGCCGAGCGGGATCAGGCCGAACATCAGGATCAACACGAGGACGTGCCCGAAGGCGGCGTACATCCGCGGGTCCCGTCCGAACTCCAGGTAGTTCTGCAGTCCGACCCAGGACGGCTCGCTGACTCCGTCCCATTTGTAGAAGGAGTAGTTCACCGTCTGGAGCAGCGGCACCAGGACGATTGCGCCGTACAGCAAGAGTGCGGGCGACAGGTAAAGCAGTCCGATCCAGCGCCGCTTCTGCGTCTGCCTCGAGACCGTTCGTGCTCGCGTCTTGGCGCCGACCGCCAGACGAGAGGTCTGAACGGTCATCGTCGTCCGGCCTGGAACTTGTCGTAGTCGGCCTGAACCGCCTTGACCAACGCGTCCGGGGCGGCCCGGCCGGCCAGCAGCAGTTGCACCTGACCACCGAGGGTGTCCAGCATCGAGGGCGTGGACCAGTCGAAGTACGGGACGTAGCCGTTGTCCTTGTCCAGCGCCTGCTGACCGGCGATCTCCGTACCGAACTCGGGGTTGTCCGACGGTGCCTTGACCTCGTTGAGCAGGGGGAGGAGACCGTTCTCGACGACGTACTGCGCGGTCTGCGGGCCGGCGAGGAAGTCGAGGAACGAGGCGGCGACATCGGGGTGCGCGCATTTCGAGCCGAGTGCGACGGCGGTCGATGCGCCCGTACCGACGACCTTCCCGCCAGCGGCCTGGGGGAGCTGCACGTACCCGTACTCCTGCTTCTGGGCGCCCTTGAACGCAAGGGATCCCGTGTACTCGAACCGGAACGCGGACTTCCCCTTGAGGAAGTTGTCGGCGGCATCGGCGTACTGGATGCCCGCGTGGTTGGGCGTGAGCCAGCCCTTGTCCTGGTAGGACTTGAGGCGTTCCGCCGCCTCCGTCAGCCCGATCTCGGCGGCCTTCACCGAGCCCGTCGAGTAGACGAAGTCGTTGATCTTCTTCTGGTCGCCGTACAGGTCCTGCAGGGCGAGAAGGATCGCCGTCGACGAACCCTTGTCCTGCGATCCGTAGCCGATCGGTACGACGCCCGCGGCCTTGGCCTTCTCGCACGCGGCCTCGAAGGAGGCGAGGTCCGTGGGCGGCACTACGTTTAGGCGACCCAGGACTGCCTTGTTGTAGTAGAGGCCGATCAACGACGAGCTGGCGACAGGCGTGGCGAACAGTGATCCAGAGCCCATCTCCTTCCCGTCAGGAGTGAACTGGGTCTGACGGAGGATCGTGCTCGGGAACCTGTCCCAGCCGAACGCCTTCGAGTAGCCGTCCAGGTTGAGGACGAGCCCTGCCTTGGACAGCGTGCCCAGGGACTGCCATCCGTTGTTGACCGTGATGATGTCGGGCGGGTTCTTCTCCTTCAACCGCAGATTGGCCGTCTGGGTCAGCTGACCCCAGTCGACCGATGTGCGCTTGATCGTCACGTTCGGGTACTTCGCCTGGTACGCCTTCGCCGCGTTGGCAACCCACTGGGCCGCGTCACCGGACCACCAATCCAGCATGGACAGCGTCACCGCGCCGGCCTTGGCGACGTCGATCGACTTGGCGGGCGTGGACGGGGCACTGCTGGCCTTGCTGCCCTGCGGCGCGCAACCAGCCACCGTGAACAGGCCGAGCGCGGCCCCCGATTTCAACACCGTCCGCCTGGTGACCATCGTGACTCCTTCACCGTGTCCCGTGATTTGCCGCCACCTTACGACGTCGAAACCAGTTATGCCAGTGCGAACCAGTTTTGAGTTTTACGGTCAGTTGGGCCTGGAACTGGTATAGTGACGGTCGTGACGACAGGGGATTCCGCCATCGAGCGGGTCAAGAAACGGATCCGCGAGGGGATCGTCAGCGGGCGCTACCCGAGCGGAAGCCGGCTGCCGAGCGAACGGCAGTTCGCCCTCGAGACCGGCCTCAGCCGGATGACCGTCCGGGTCGGATTCCAGGCTGCCTCCGACGACGGCCTCATCGTCCCGTCACCCCAACGAGGCTGGTACGTCCGCGACCTCGTACTCCGCGAACCCCCGAGCCGACTCCAGTCCTTCACCGAAATGGCTCACGAACTGGGTTTCCGCCCCAGCTCCGAACTCCTGGACCGCCGCGAACGCCCCGCCACCCTCGACGAGGCCCACCGCCTCCACCTGGCCCCCACAACCCCCGTCGTAGCGATCCGCCGCCTCCGAGGCATGGACGGCCGCCCCGTCACAGTCGAAGACCTGGTCATCCCAGTCGCCATCGCCCCCTGGCTAACCACCGTCGACCTAACTGACGCGTCCCTCTACGAACTCTTCTCAGCCCACGGCCTCGAGTTCTCCTACTCCCGCTACACCGTCCAAGCCCAGAACGCCGACTCCACCCTCGCGACCCTCCTCAACCTCCCCACCGGCGGCGCCATCCTCGTAGCCACCGAAATAGCCTTCACCCAAGACACCACCCCCCTCCTCTCCGGCACCAACCACTACAGAGGCGACGCCTACCAATTCACCGCCGACCTAACCCGCTAACGAGCGGTCAGACTGAGGCAGAACAGCACGCCGATTCCTGCGGCAAACGCTGCGTCAACCGTCGATCAACTCCGTGATCGCTTCAAAGACGGTCTCGGTGGCGTGAGCATCCGAGACCACATCGACCAGGCGGACCGACGGATACTTTCTCCACCCAGCTGCGCGAGCATCAGCGATCTTGTGCTTCAGAGCAGCGATCTCTTCCAGCTTCGTTGCCGCGGCCTCGATCCGATCGGGGACCTTCCGTTCGATGACGTCGCCGAAGTAGAACACCAAATAGGCCTTGCTGGTAGGGCTGTCCGTATTGATGTTCAGCACCCAGGCCGCCGTCGGATGGCCATCGATGTTGTACCAACCGCCGACACCGGGAGTTGCCCCTCGACCCCACGACAGCTTGACTCCGCGTGCGTCGACATCTGCGAGTAGCCGCTCCACCAGCGCGACTTCCTGCGGACTGCAGCGCGCACGCGTCGCCTCGAGGAAGGAATCCTGCGTCCACTGACGCCCGCCTGGATTCTTGGCGCCGATAGCGGCCGTCGTCCTCCCAACCACCCGAGGGACGTAGGCAACCGACGTGCCGCCAACAAACTGACGAAGCTCCACGCCGAGGACCTCAGCCGGATTCATCTGCTCGTTCAAGAACTCGATCACGCGAACCAGTTCCGGAGGCAGCGCATCGGCGACGAAGATCATCCGTATGCGTCCCGCGATCAGGTTGGAGTCGACAGCTTTCCAGAACTCCTCCGGCTCCAACCCCGGCCGAAGCTCAGCCAGCATCGCTTCAACCGCCGTGTTCTCCTGCGCCGCACGCGTCTCAAGCGCCTGTCTGATAAGCGAGAGTGGCCAGTGCTTCACTGCGTTCGCCGCGTAGTCGAGCATCTGACCCACCACCTCTCGGCGTATGCGCGTGTCAGACGATCGCTTCACTTCGACCAGCACAGGAATGCACTCGTGGTCGATGAACAGATGATCAAGGCTGAAGTTCGCTGGCCCTTGTTCCGCGGTCGGCACGCCCATCTCACGGCTGACAAGCAAGAGCCGTGCCTCACCATCGCCCTCGGTCGTCGGCCCCGCGATCACCTCTGGATACTTCGCCAGCGCGCCCTGCAAGAGTTCCTCAGAGTCGTACGGCATCTCCTCAAGCAGCGCGAGCTCGTTCCCAACCCTCAAGAAGATCCCAGTAGCCGCCACTGCCACCCCTCCCCGGTCGAAGATCCAGGCTAGACCTGAGAAGGCTCCAGGGGGAGGTTGAATGACTAGCGGTGGCATCTTGGTCGGCTACGTTCCTCGCCTCAACCGCCATCGTCTGGCGCGTCATGAGTCCAGGCCCTCGGCGTGCTGATGACTGTGGTGAGCCATGTTCAGAAAGTAGTCGAGCCACGGCCGGCGGGCGTCCTGCGACTCAGGATGCGTAGAGGCTAAGCTCCTCGTGTTCGATCCCCTGGCAGAGCGGAAGAAGTCGGCATGAGATGCGCCGAGACGATGCAGCGTAGATCCCAAGGCTTGAGCTGGGACTGTGCCGTCCGGGCGCTTGCCGCAGACCGCTTGATGGATTTGACCGGGCCAGGTGCTCATCTCTACACTCGAACAAATGTTCGAACCACGGGGGAGGTCTCATGACTTCATTGCGGGTAGTGGAGATCTGTGCTGGTGCCGGCGGCCAGGCACTTGGACTTGAGCTCGCTGGATTTGATCATGCCCTGGCGGTTGAGCTGGATCCTAAAGCGGCGGAAACGTTGAAGCTCAATCGGCCGGACTGGGAAGTGCGTGTGGGTGATGTGGCCGACCCAGAGGTCTGGGATCCCACCAAATTCCGCGATATCGATCTGCTGGCAGGTGGCGTTCCCTGCCCTCCCTTCTCAATCGCCGGCAAGCAGCTCGGCGCGAACGATGAGCGGGATCTGTTTGCGTGGGCTGTTGAGCTCTGCGGAATCATGCGTCCGCGGGCTCTCATGCTCGAAAATGTCCGGGGCCTTTCGGCACCGAGGTTCTCGGCATACAGACAGCATGTGCTCGACCGCCTCAATGAACTGGGTTACGTCGCGGACTGGCGTTTACTTCAGGCCTCCGACTTCGATGTTCCTCAGCTGCGCCCCCGCTTCGTGCTGGTGGCACTTAGTAAGGATGATGCGCCGTACTTCAGCTGGCCTGAGGCCACCCCGGTTCAGCGCACCGTCGGTGAAGAGCTTGTGGACCTGATGGCCAGCAACGGTTGGGAACACGCTGAGCACTGGGCAAGCCGTGCCGATCGGATCGCTCCCACCATTGTTGGCGGATCAAAGAAGCATGGCGGTGCCGACCTCGGACCTACTCGTGCCAAGCGTGCGTGGGCGGAGATGGGTGTCGACGGACTCGGCGTCGCAGACGAGCCCCCGCCTGCTGGTACGCCGAAGGGGTACAACCCCAAGTTGACGGTCGAGATGGTTGCACGGCTACAAGGCTGGGACGAGAAGAAGTGGTTGTTTGCCGGCCGAAAGACCTCCAAGTACCGCCAGGTTGGCAATGCATTTCCCCCTCCGGTTGCCAAGGCGATCGGCCGCCAGATCGTCGCTGCGCTGAATCACGAAGGCGAGCCGCGACTGCAGACTGAGACCGCAACTCACAACGAGGTCTACCGAGTCCTGCGGGGAGCGGACGCGCCGCTCACGACTGATCAGATCTACGAGCGAATCAATGGCGCGCTCACTCGTGAGGAGATCAAGATCCAGCTGAAGCATCTGACGCGCGACTTCGACATGCACGAGGGCGAGTCGGCGTCTGGCGAGGCCACCTACAGACTTGGCACTTTCAGGGCATTCATCGGCCAGGACGACCACATCCGCCACGAGTATCTAACCCAGATGCGCTCCAAGGTGAGCTAGTCGCGGTCAGCGTCGAGGGCAGCCGTGACCTTCCGGACCGCGTCAACGAGAAGCTCGTGTTCCCAGATGCGAACCACAGCCCAGCCGTCATCCTGCAGAGCAGCGTCGGCGAGCCTGTCTCTCTCAACGTTGCGCTGAAGCTTTGGCGACCAGTATTGCGAATTGACCGACGGCTGGCGCCCGTGCTCAGGGCAGCAGTGCCAGAAGCAGCCATCGATAAATACCGCGACCTTGCGCGCGGTGAAGACGATGTCCGGCCGGACCCTGCGCGATGAGGTGTAGACACTGAGATCCTTCCGGAAGCGATAGCCACCCCGGTGCAGAGCCGAACGGAGCTCGACCTCAGGCTTCGTGTTCGCCCGCCGGATCGCTTGCATATTTCGCGACCGTCCCGGCGATGTTGGTGTGTCCACGAGGCTTGCCGTCTCCCATCTCCCAGGTGTGTCATCGAGCCCGGTGCTCCGGCGGCAGGTTGGGCATCCGCCGTGGATGCTATGCCTCAGGCTTCATGTGGCGGCAATGTCGGTCGAAGTCCGTCCCCGTCCCTTGCGGACGTCGGGGAGCCTCGGCGCGGGTACCGTCACCTGTTCATCATCACGTGCCAACCGCCAAATCTTCCCGTCTAGTTCGATGGCCCAAGGCATATCCGCGTTAGCGGGAACGACCCTGAAGCTGACTACCTCGCCAGGTGCAGGTACCGGTACGCCTAGGCGCCTGGCCACGGCCCGATGGGCCTCGTAGTCACCGCCAGGGATCAGGTAGCCTTCGCGTCGAAGTGTGGTCCGTGCTCCGTTTCCGTTGTCTCGAAGCCGTGCCATGTAGTCGTCTTGCTGCGCCAACGTTGCGATCGTATTCCGCCCAATCCGGCGCTGCGTAACCAGCCGCATTAGCTCGGTAACTCGTCCCTGCCCTGACATCGGAGCAAGCACCTTCGCAAGAGTGGCCGGGGCGAGGCCAAGAAGTACGTTAGGCGGCAGATCAGCCTCGAAGTGCAGCCAAGAGATTTGCTCTCGGCCCTTCAGACTCAGCTGAGTCTTGCCATCACGATTCACACTTGCCCGGCGGTTGGCGTCGGTAGCCCTAACGACTCCAAGACTCCAAGTCCCTCGCTGATCGTCTGCCCATGCCACTAACAGCAGCTGCCCGAAGCACTCCGGTGGCAGCATCCACCCGCCGAAGCTCTGAGAGAACTTGCAGTCGACGTCGTGCCCGCAGATCGAGTAGTCGAGCGCACGACCTTCGACGGTGTCATCTATGACATCGTCGAACTCCCGCCGCAGGTTAATCTCGAGCAGCGTCCCGTAGTGCGTCTTCTCGGTCTTGAACAGCTGATCCCACCGAAACCGCCCAGTGTGCTGCCCGTCGTACAACTGGTCATACGTCGCCCGGAACACAGCCGCCGCCCGCTTCCCATCCGGATCTGCGGCGAAGAAGGCCTGAACCACTTCGTCGCGCTCAGGATCAGGATCCGGAGCATAGACAGGCATGCCTGGCAGGGGAGCATCAGTCACAAGAGCCGACAATAGTCCGTCCGCGCGGGGCACCGTCCAGCGAGGAGCGTTTGAGCGTGGCCGTTCCCGGTGCGGTGGTGTGTCGAACGGCTATGCAGGAATGCTACAGCTGTTCCGCACGGCCCCTGTGCAGATGACGACCCCAACCGTCAATACTGCACAGGCCGTGCTAAGGACGATCCGACCCGGCGTCGGCCGCGAGTGGGAGCTACGGAGATCTAGCTCGGTCTCACCAACGCGCCCTCAGCGACTTGTCCACGTTCCTCGGATAACCTGGTCTGAGGACTAGCAGCATAGGGTGAGAGATGCCAGAACAGCAGGTCGATGGCGAGCCGGCGCCGCTATTGCGCCACTTTGATGCGTGGATTGAACCAGCCTACGGGACCGATGACGCCGCGAAACAAGAATATTACCCTAGTGCAATCATTGTTCCAGACACAAATGTGCTTTTGGATCTCTACCAATATACGCCAGTCACCCGCCAGCAGCTTCTCGCTGCTCTGCAATCCGTGTCAGATCGGCTGTGGCTCCCTCACCAAGCGGGTCTGGAGTTCGTGCGAGGTCGCGCCGGAGTCATTAAGAGACGGAATGAGGTTCTGTCGCGGGCTCCGCGCGAGGTCAACAGCGCATTCGAATCTGCCTGGAAGCAGATAGATAGCGCCGCGAAGCACATAAAGAACCTGATGGTCAGCTATGCCGGTCCCGACAACCTCGGTGAGATCGATGCGTTAATGAACCGTGAGCTATTTGACCAATTCACCGCGCAATGGAAGACGGCCTTGATAGAGCGTGCCAAGGCTATTAAGGATGAGCACGATATCGGACCCGGCGCGTTTATCGGTGGTGCTGATGAGCTCCTGATTACGATCGCAGAGTTGTTTGGCGACAGGATTGGAGAACCTGTAACGGAAGACGCTTTGCGCCTTCGAGTGGAGCGTGCTACAAAGTTTCGCTATCCGAATAACATCCCGCCCGGCTTCTCTGACCTCGGCAAGGATACTGAACTTCTCGCAGCGGGAGATTTCTTATTGTGGGAAGAGGTTATCGAGTATGCGCAAAACCTTCCTGAGCCAAAAGTGATCTTTGTGTCAGGCGACACAAAGGTTGATTGGTATCAGCAAGCAGGATTTGGGCAGAAGAAGCAGCCGTGGCCTTATCTGATTGACGAGTTCAGGCTCCGGACTGGTGGGCGGATCCTGATTACTGAGACTGCCGAGTTCTATGCTGACATCAAGCAGTACTTAGGCGCCGACATTGCCAGCAGTTCGATAGAGGAAGTTAACCGCCCGGTGGCGGCGCCCGAGCGCGACGATGAAGTGTTCCTGTCCCCGAAAGAGCTTGGCCAGTCGGATCCGCCGAGTGCCCTCGTGGAGGCCGCATACTATTCAGCGCAGCTGTCAAGCAAGGCTGTTAGGCAGGCGATTGAGCGTCCGTCTGATCGGCTGTTCCAATGGTGGCTCATTGGTGTGACGAGAGATCTTGCCAAGCGTGGGACGGAGAGCGGCGAGCCGCTGTTCGACCTTCAGGCATTCCGGCGGGAGGAGGCGACTCCTGGTCCTAGCTGGGTGCCCGCCGACGCCGTGCTGCACCTGGGTGAGTTCCCATATCTCTCGATGTATATAGCTCCTTGGTTCGCGACGATACTCGAGCTGAGCCCACCGGCGGATCGCCAGCGGCTGCTTCGATTAGCCCACGAGCACGGCAGTGCAACTGGGTTTGGTGCACCCGATCGTCCTGTGCTGTCCTGAGTTATGTGAGGGATCGGGACCCTTTATCATTGAGTAATGCGGAGGGAGTGAGGAAGTGGAGTCGCGGAAGACCGCAGATGCGCAACAACCCGAGGATCGCTGGGACCAGTTACGTCCCAGCGCGGTCCTCGCAATCAGGGAGCTAGCGGCATCCCTGGAATCTGGGGGACGGGCGCGGGACGTTCTTGATCTATATGTCTATAGTAAGCGGATAGTCGCCGAGGTGATGGAAGCGCGTCTCGAGATGGAGTTTCCTGAGCCGTGTGTTGAATTCCATCAGATCCGGGATGAACTTGCAGTGGCCATGGCTGACCAATATGGAGACGTCGTGCCACGGCCATATCTAACAGTTCCCTATGGATCAAGGGTGCACGAGAAGTTATTCCAGATCCTTCTACAGCGATTCGATACCGAAGTGCCAGCTGGTCTACTTCGGATCCCGACTCGCGATTCCGTGCATTCTGAACGGCGGCTGCGGGAGTTGCGAGAGCTGGGCCTCGACATCAGTCCAAGTAAATCTTCAGGCGTTGATACGTACAGGCTGCGTTCCCTCAGGCTGGACTTTTCGCTGATCCCGCGAATTGTTTACAATAATGCACAGAAAAAGAAGCATGCTCTAATGCCTAAGGCCAAGCTGAAGAAGGCTCTCGGAACCAGTTAGGTCGTATTAAAGGAATGTGCTCACATCATAGGAGAATAACATCTCAAGAGTCGCTTGCCGCATGATCGGATCCTGTGCTGATGCGACCCGCGACGTCTGGATGCTCGCGGATTGTCGAGATTCCGAATGCTCAGGCTTGCTCACCGAGCCACTGGTCGACCCGCTGCCACATCGACGAGACGACCGCGAACGCTCCTCGCTCACGAAGGCTATGACGGATCTCGTCGAGCTCTGCGTCGGTTCCACCGGGTAGAAGGGCGCGTGCCAGCCGAATATAGTGTTGTGGCGGGCTCCCGATGTGTCACTGTGCATGTCGGAGGCGGCCAAGATACTCAGCGCGAGAACTGGCAACGTTGGTGGCGGTCCTCGCCGCGCTCCCATATTCCATGCCACCTCTGCCCGCATTACATCCGTGAACATCATGGCGCCGTGGCTGACATCGACAAGCTCCCGGACGGCACTGGTCAGCGAGTCAAGTCCATCCTCGCCTTCGCTCGCGATCTGCTGGAGCTCGTCGCGGTCCATGAACAGCACGACTGGCTGGTTCTGTCGACCGCCGAAGAACTCCCGCCCCAGCCGTTCTTGCCAGCGGGCATATCCTGCCGGAAGCGCGACATCAGACATCACAGTCATATCAATACTGACCTACTCATGGCCGACGTCCCCCAAATGCCGTCGAGCGACTACGTCTCTCCCCATCATTCCCCCTGGCCGACACATCGGCGATGGAGTCGCTCGCGTGACATGATCCGACGGTGCCGGTGTCCGATGGTCGCGGCTCGCGGCCTGGTGAGCGCGAGATTTGTAACCCGAGTCGCTCAGGCCAACCGGTCCTACGATCGCGGCGACTTTCAAGGTGAGGGACGGGCGCTCACGGAGGAACCACCGCGATGCTTGCGATGAGGCAGGGATGTTGGAGACGTCGGTTCGGTTGCTTCGGTTGTTGTCGCTGTTGCAGATTCGGCGGGATTGGGGTGGGGGTGAGTTGGCGGAGCGGTTGGGGGTTTCTACGCGGACGTTGCGGACTGATGTTGAGCGGTTGAGGTCGCTTGGGTATCCGGTGGAGGCTCGGTCGGGGGTTGCGGGTGGGTATCGGTTGAGGGCTGGTGGGGAGTTGCCTCCCTTGTTGCTGGATGACGAGGAGGCGGTGGCTGTGGCGGTGGGGTTGCGGACTGCGGCGGCTGGGGGTGTGGCGGGGATTGAGGAGACGTCCGTACGGGCGTTGGTGAAGTTGGAGCAGGTGTTGCCGGGGCGGTTGCGGCAGCGGGTGCGGGCGGTGGCTGGGGCGACGGTTGCGGTGGGTGGGGGTGGGCCTCGGGTTGATGCTGAGGTTTTGACTGCGGTGGCGGGGGCGATTCGGGATCGGGAGCGGTTGCGGTTCGACTATTCGGGCGGGTCGGATGGCGGGGTTTGGGAAGGCGAGCCGCGGGGGGATGAGGGCGCGGCCGGCGAAGCGGAGGTGGTGCCGCCGCGGATGGTGGAGCCGCATCGGTTGGTGGCTTGGGGGCGGCGGTGGTACTTGGTTGCCTGGGACAACGGTCGGGAGGGGTGGCGGACGTTTCGGGTGGATCGGATGAACCTCAGGACGCCCAACGGCGCTCGGTTCACGCCGCGGGAGTTGCCCGAGGAGGATGTGACGGAGTTCGTACGGCGTTCTGTGGGGAAGGCGTCGTGGCACTACCGAGCGCGCATCCGCGTGGAGGCGTCGTCCCTGTACGTCCAGAATCGGATGCCGATTCCGATCGAGCCCGAGGTCGTCGACGACAATACGTGCATCGTTGAGCTCGGGTCTGATGATGCGCATCAGTTGGCTCTTTGGTTGGCGCTGATGGATGCGGACTTCGAAGTACTGGATGCGCCGGAGTTGGCAGCCGCGGTGAAGGCGGTTGGCGATAGATTCCACCGAGCGGCGGCTGGGAAGCCCAACTAGATCTCTCGGCCGGGCGGACGGTCGTCTTTCCGTGAAGCGAGTCGGCCAGGAGACTGTTGCGCGGTGACGGCGCCGCGGGCAGGCGCGACACCAGAAGCTGCGGCCAGGGCTTTGCGGAGGTCGGGTGGGAGGGGTTGGCGGACAGGGGCAATGTCGGACGATGCTCCGAGCGCGTGGAGCGTTTGGCGTCTGACGCCTACTGCGCGACCCAAGCGCTTGGCGGCGACGTCAAAAGGGCGGTTTCCGCCACGATGTTCGAAGCAGACGACCTCACGGTATGGCGGACCGCCGTCCTCGGGCTCGAACTCGCGGTAGAGCAAGCGGTGCGAGGATCCCAGCTCGCGGTTTCCGCGGGACTCGGGGATGACGGGTAGCTTGATCTCCGCGCAGTCACTCAGGTCGTGAGTGGTGAAGCCGAGCCGCTTGCCCTCGAAATGTTCTTCCTCGCCGTTGGCGATAGCGCGAAGGCCTGCCTTCAGGGCGCGTAGCTCGCGGTCCCGCAGGCCGCCGGGTTGTTGGGTCGCGGCGGCCCGCTCGAGTGTACGTAGGTAGTGCAGCACGTCCCGGTGCACAAGGAGGCGGTACTGCGTCATTTGGGCTTGCGGAACTCGGAGTCGTCGATCTCCTCGTCGAGATCCCAGCCGATTTCGGCGGCCACTTCTTCGAGTGGAACCGAGGGCCCTTCTTGGTTCTTGAGGCGGTGGCGGAGGACTGAGTAGCTCGAGTCGAAGCCTTCCTCGTCGGTGGCGGTTTCGACGAGAGCGCGCCAGACCTCGAAGGGTATGACGACGCCCTGAGGCTGGCCGGCGTCGCCGAAGATCAAGGGTTCGGTCGCGCCCGAACGGAACAGATCGAGGAGGTTCGGAAGATTCTTCGACGCTTCCGAGGTCGACAGCACCCAGACCGTCCCTCCGTCAGGGAGTAGGTACTGCGTTTCGTCGGGGTCCATGAGAGGTCCTTCCGGTTGGTCGAGCATCGTCATCAGAATAGGAGCCCGGCGCTACTCAGGAGTGGAGTTATCCACAGGGCCGCCGTCGTAGTCGAGGGCGCGGGCGTCGCGGGCTTGCCAGACCTTGAAGGGGACGATGACGCCTTCTGGTTCGGTGGTGTCGCCGAAGATCAGGGGGTCCAGGTGGCCGAGGCGGAAGCGTTCGAGCATGTGGGGGAGGAGTTCGGTGGCGGTGGGGGTGTTGACTACCCAGATGTGGTCTTCGTCGGACTCCATGGTGGTCCTTCCGGTGGGGCGGGCGTTTTCATCAGAATAGGAGTGGTGGGCTGTTGGGGTGGGGAGTTATCCACAGGGGGCCTTGGGCAACGATGGGAGTTCGGGATGGGTGAAGGGCATTGGGTTGAGGTTCGGGTGGTGCCTGGGGCGGGGGTGGATGCCAAGAGGTGTTTGAAGGCGGTCCAGCAGTTGCGGAGGGAGTTGGCTGAGGAGGGGGTGCCTACTCAGGAGGTGGTGGCGGGACGGCCTGGTGGGTTGAGTCAGGATGATGGGTCTCTGGCGATCGCGGTGGCGTTGGTGGGGGCTGGTGGGGTTGTGCCGACGTTGGTCGCCGTACTGCGGGACTGGATTCAGCGGCGGAAGAGTCCGGGGAAGATCGTGGTGACACTGGGGGAGGACTCGATCGAGATGGAGCGGCCGACGTTTGATGAACGGGCTGAACTGCTCGAGGCGTTTTTGAGCCGGCACCAGGAGAAGTGATCGTTTGAACCGAGGTCAGGCGTTGTCGGGTGGGTGGGCCGGGCGTAGCGTCGGCAGTGGGATTCTGGCGGCGTGCCGGCTGGGGGGCCGGGGTGCACAACGCGCTGGAGCGCGGGGGGAAACGCGCGACCTGCCGTGAGGAGACCGCCTGGTTCGAGGGGCGGACCGGGGATGGGGATCTCTGAGGGGGAAGGTTATGAGGTCTTCGCTGGAGCATCGGCGTGTGGGCCGGTGCAGGATTCGGGTACACCTCGCGCACCGAGCTGTTCGTTGTGGTCATGAGTGCGCGCGGCTGCATCGGACCTGGTGGCAGCAACGCCACAGCGCCTGAGGTCGGCCCGGAGAAGGAAGCTCTGCCCGGACGTCCCTCCAGATGGGTGGAGCCCAAAGGAGCCCGGAGTGCGTTCGCACTCCGGGCTCCCGCATCGCCGGACCGGAGGGGGACGGCTACAGACCGTTGCGGGATCGGTGCCGGACCGGGATCATAGGGCGCGATCCTGGGAGGGATGGTCGTGGGGGTTTGGGTGGACGTCGTACTGCTGGATGACGATCCTGAGCTGGCGGATCGCGGGATCAGGCAGTTGCGGCGAGAGCTGGGGGAGTTCGAGACGCGGGCCGTGATGACGACCGCGCCCGAGGGCAGCAAAGGCGACGCGGCCGCGTTCAACGCCGTTGCGGTCGCGCTCGGTGGAGCCGGCGGGATGGTGCCGCTCCTGATCGCGATCCTGAAGGACTGGCTCGGGCGGCGCGGCCAGGGGCAGCGGGTGAAGCTGACGATCGGTGGGGACTCGATCGAGGTCGATGCGGCGTCGACCGAGGAGAAGCAGCAGTTGGTCGAGGCGTTCCTGCGCAAGCACGAAGTGAGCTGAGTCGTGGGGCGTCGGCGGGCTCTGCTGGTGGCCACCTATGAGTACAACGACACCGGGCTGCGGCGGCTGACGGCGCCGGCGCAGGATGCCGAGGCCCTCGCGGCGGTGCTGGCGGATCCGGCGGTCGCCGGGTTCGACGTGCAGATGTTGATCAACGAGCCGACGCATCGGGTCGGCGAGGCGATCGCGGACTTCTACGCAGCCAGTGAACGCGATGACCTGACACTGCTCTACTTCAGTGGGCACGGCCTGAAGGACGACAACGGCCGGCTCTATCTGGCGATGAAGAACACCAAGCGCGACAGCCTGCGGTTCAGCGCGCTGCCGGCGCATCTGGTCGACGAGGCGGTGTCCGAGAGTTCATCGCGGCAGAAGATCCTCATCCTGGATTGCTGCTACAGCGGGGCGTATGCCGTTCAGCAGTTCGCGAAGGCGGACTCGGCAGTGCACACCGGGGCCGAGCTCGGCGGTCGCGGGCGGACGGTGCTGACGGCAACGGACTCCACTCAATACGCGTTCGAGGGCAGCACGATTCACGGCGACGCGGCGCAGTCGGTCTTCACCAGGCACGTCGTGGAGGGATTGCGCAGTGGTGCCGCCGATCTCGATGCGGATGGTGACATCACTGTCGACGAGCTCTACAGCTACGTGTACGACGCGGTCGTCGCCGAGCAGCCGGGTCAGCGGCCGAAGCAATTCGCCGATGTCGAGGGCCGGACGATCATCGCATCCAACGTGCGGTGGACGCTGCCGGAGCAGATCACCACGGCGTTGGACAGTCCGCTCCCGGCGATCCGCGAGACTGCGCTCCAACCGCTCGGACAGTTGCTTCGGGCAAACAATGAGCTGGTACGGCGGACTGCCCGGGCCCGGTTGGAACGACTTCTCGACGACGACAGTCGAGCGCTCTCAGCCGCGGCGCAGGCCCTCCTCGACGCACCGCCCGCGCCGGCCCAGCAGCTCCCAGTGGCGGCCGACCGTGCTCAGCCGGCGCGGCGTCCTTCCGGCCCGACCTTCGGCGCGGCGGCAAAGGCGACGGCCAGCCGATGGCGCGCGACAGCCAGACGGTGGCGCGCGCGTCTCGACCCACCGCAGATTGTCTGGCAAGTGGTCACGCCAACCTTGGTCGCAGCGGGAGCGGCGATCGCAGCTGCGCTCGTGGGTTTCCAACAGCAACCCTGGTACCTGATCGCGGTCGCAACCGTCCTGTCCTGCGCCGTCGCGGCACAGATCCGATTCCGGTCGTCGGCGGTTGCGTTCACGGCAGGCCTTGCAGCTCCAGCGCTGGCCGGCGCCGCCCTCGTAATCGGTTGGCTTACCCACCAGGTGCCGGGCCTGGGCGGTCTCGGCGCATTGTCGACCGGATTCACCGTAGGAGCGCATGCAGCATGGCTGACGGCCGGCGCTATCGGATGGCTCATGCTGCTGCGAACTGGTGAGCTGAGACGTCCGCCCCAGATGCTCCTCATCGCGCTAGGAGCAGCCGCGGCACTTCTGATCCTCGTGATCCTGACCTACGACTACCACCACAACGCCGGCGTTGCCCGACACCTATCGATTGCCCCACGCTCCGTCTACCCAGCGGCGCTCGGCATCCTGGCTGCCGAACTGGCGATCGCCGGCCCACTATTTGGCTTACGACGACCTGTCCTAGCCGGATGGATACTCGGCGGATTCGCCGTCTGGATCGGCCTCCTGCACAGTCCGAGCGGATTCGTATCCGCACAGCTCGCGCTGATCGCCCTCTTCGTTGTCTGGCTCGTCCTCGGTCTCGTCGTGATGCGGACAGGTCGAGTCCAGCAAGAGACCGTCACCAGGTCGACCCGCCGTTGGGTGATCGCGGCAGCGTTGCTGGCCCCCGCCGTACTCGGCGCCGCGGCAGTCGCCGCGATTCCACCGGCGCTGCAGAGCCCGCTCGTACTCGGGCTGGCGATCAGTCCGAACAGCGAGTTCCTCTACGCCGCGGACTACTCCAACGACCGAGTCGTGAAGATCAGTACGACGACGCGCACTGAGGTCGGCGAATCACTCCGGGTCGGTGACCAACCGACCCGGTTGTTGCTGTCCCCGGACGGCGCGCGGTTGTACGTCGCCAACGGCGGAGCGAACTCGGTCTCGGTGATCGACACTTCAGCATGGCAGGTGGTCGGCGGGCCGATCGCCGTGGCGCCCAAGCCGACCAATCTCGCGCTGAACACCGCCACCCAACGCCTCTACGTGCTCAGCCAGCAGGCGGAGACGATCACCGAGGTCGATACGGCGACGATGAAAACGGTCGGCGGACCGTTGGCCAGCGGACCGACCCCGTCGGACCTCGCCATCAGCGAGAAGGGCGATCGGCTCTTCGTGGCTGGCAGGGATTCCGCCACGGTAGCGGTCATCGACGTCAAGACCCGGCAACCCGCGCGCAGCCCGATCACAGTGGGCGCGGAGCCGAGCGACCTCGCCCCCGGCCCGGACGGATCCCTTTACGTCATCGGCAGTACGACGTACGCCGTCATCAACACGAACGTCGAGCAGTCCCGGCCGACGCCCGTCACGCTGCCGGGTCGATCGCAGGCCGCCGGACTGAGCTCGGACGGCAAACGGCTGTTCGTCCTGGGAACCGCTGACGACGGCGATGCCATCCGGGTCGTCAACCTCGGCAGCCGCGAGGTCGTAGCCACGTTGACGGATGACATGTCGCTGCCGACGAGTCTGGCGGTCAGTGCGGACGGTCAGCGCATCTATGTCAACCGGATCTACCAGTCGAGCATCCTGGTTCTGGATACCGCCGGTCCGAAGATCATCGGCACTATCAGCCTGACAACGTGATGGGCCGGCTCGTCAAGCGAGCCGGCCCAGGGTGGGTGGTTTACAAGTTGCGGAAGAAGGTGCGGATGTCGGTGGTGAGGTCCTCGGGGCGTTCGAGAGAGGCGTAGTGGCCGCCGGTCTTGAAGTTGGACCAGTGGACGATGTTGGTGTTGTCGCGCTCGGCCAGGGGGCGGATCGTCTTGAAGTCGTCGGCGAAGACGGCGACGCCGGTGGGGGCGTGGTTGAGCTGGGGCTCGGTGCCGGCGTGGGCCTCTTCGTAGTGGTAGCGGCCGGCCGCGGCCGACGAGTTGGTGAACCAGTACAGCGAGACCTCGGTCAGGATCTGGTCGCGGGTGACCAGGCTGGTGCCGTTGCCGAAGCTGTTGAAGAGTTCGTTCCAGGCCAGTTGCCCGACCGGTGAGTCGGAGATGCCGACGGCAACGGTCTGCGGGCGGGTGGAGTTGATCGCGTTGTACCCGCCGACCGACTGGAACCACTTCAGGTGCTCCAGCGCCGCGTAGTCCTCGGGCGTGAACTTCTCGAACTCGGCCGGGTCGCCCGACGGGAACGAGAACAGCTGCAGCACGTGCAGCCCGAGGAAGCCCTCAGGATTGAGCAGGCCGAGCTCCCGCGAGACCATCGCGCCCCCGTCGGAGCCGTGCGAGCCGTACGACGTGTAGCCCAGCCGGCGCATCAGGGTGTCGAAGGTCCGAGCGACCCGGGCCATCGTCCAGCCACGGTCGACGAGCGGCGCGCTGAATCCGAAGCCGGGGATCGACGGGACGACGACCGAGAAGGCGTCCTCGGCCGAGCCGCCGTACGCGACCGGATCCGTCAGCGGGCCGATCATGTCGAGGAAGTCGACGAACGACCCCGGGTAGGAGTGGACCAGCAGCAACGGGGTCGCGCCCTCGACCTTGGACGGGACGTGGATGAAGTGCACGGTCTGGCCGTCGATCTCGGTCAGGTAGTGCGGGAACTCGTTCATCCGCGCCTCCTGCGCGCGCCAGTCGAACCCGTCCTGCCAGTGGTCGACCATCTCGCGAAGGTAGTGGTTCGGGGTGCCGTACTCCCAGTCGTCGCCAGGAACGGGCTCGGGAAGCCGCGTCCGCGCAAGGCGGGCGAGCAGATCGTCCAGGTCAGCCTGGGCGATGTCGACGGTGAAGGTCCGGATGCTCTCGTTCGTGTTCATGGCTCTACCGTAGAATCCGTATAGGAACATCAGATTCCTATTTGGGAGACGGATGTGCTGGAAACTTCGTCGCGGTTGCTGTCCCTGCTCGCGCTGCTGCAGACCCGGCCGGCCTGGACCGGCACTGAGCTGGCCGAGCGGCTGGAGGTGACCACGCGGACGGTTCGCAACGACATCGACCGGCTCCGCGAGCTCGGCTACCCGGTGGACGCGACGCGTGGGCCGGCGGGTCATTACCAGCTCGGCGTCGGCGCGAAGCTTCCGCCGCTGCTGCTCGACGACGAGGAAGCGGTGGCGGTCGCGGTGGGGCTGCATACCGGCGCCAGCATCGCCGGGATGGCGGACAGCAGTGCGCGGGCGTTGACGAAGCTGGAGCAGGTCCTGCCGCACCGGCTCCGGCGCCAGGTGAACGCGGTCCACCGCGCGATGGAGAAAGGCCCGGAGATCACGGGATCGAACGTCGAGGCTCCCGAGATCGAACCCGCCGTACTGACCGCGATCGCCGCGTGCATCCGCGACGAGCACCAGCTGCGCTTCGACTATGTGCTGCCGGACGGTGTTTCGATGCGGAGCGCGGGGTCGGGGATCGGCCACGAGCTGCCGGTGCTGGTCGAGCCGTACCGGTTGGTCAGCTGGCAGCGGTACTGGTACTTGGTCGCACGTGACGAAGCCGGCGAGTGGCGTACGTACCGGGTCGACTGGATGTCGTTGCGAATGGCAACAGGTCGTCGCTACCAGCCGCGGCCGATGCCCGGTGACGACTACACCGATTTCGTACTGCGCGATGTTGCGTCGACCGGGTGGAAGGTACATGCCCGGATCACGGTGTTCGCTCCGGCCGAGGAAGTCCTGTCGCGCATCCATGCGGCCGTGGGTGTGGTCGAGTCGGTGGACGACAGTACGAGCGTGCTCGTCACCGGCGGCGAGTCGTTGGAGATCGTTGCCGTCTACATCGGCATGCTCGGCCTCGACTTCCACGTCGACGGACCGCCCGCCCTCCTTGAACATCTGCAGACGATCGGCAACCGCTATCTCCAGGCGATCCGCTAGTCGGCGTCCGAACCGAGGCCGGCGTTGCGGGCTTGGATGATGGCGGCGGAGCGGTCGGCGGTGCCGAGTTTGGTGAAGATGGTGGAGACGTTGTTGGCGACGGTCTTCGAGGCGAGGTTCAGGCGGTCGGCGATGGCGGTGTTGGACAGGCCCGCGGCGAGGAGGTCGAGGATCTCGCGCTCGCGGGTGGTGAGTTCGGGGAACGGTTCGGCGGCGGGTGGGGGTGCGGAGAAGAAGCCGAGCACGCGCCGAGCGACCCCGGGGCCGAAGATGGCCTCACCGGCGGCGACTGCGCGGATTGCTCGGGCGATCTCCTCCTGCTCGGCGCCTTTCACGAGGTAGCCGCGGGCGCCGGCTCGCATCGCGGCGAAGACGGAGTCGTCGTCCTCGAACATTGTCAACACGAGTACGGCGACATCCGGAGCTGACCGTGCGAGTTCGCGTGTTGCCGCGAAGCCGTCGAGGTCGGGCATTTGCAGATCGAGTACGGCGACATCCGGGCGCATCGTGATCACCTCACGAACCGCCTCGCGCCCGGTCGACGCGACACCGACCACCTCGATGCCGTCCAGCGAGGTGAGCAGTGCCGCAAGGCCCGCCCGAACGACGGGATGATCGTCAGCCAGCACTACACGAATCATCTGCGCTCCAAGGGAAAACGCGCTCGGACGACCCCACCGCGCGGGGTCGGACCCGCCTCGAACTTTCCACCCAGCTCGGCGGCGCGCTCCCGCATGGCATGGAGGCCGACGCCCGGTCGCCAGGCTCCGTTCGGCGGGCCGTCGTCGGTCACTTCGATCTCCAGGTCGGCGTCACAGCGCAACGCTAGTACGGCGGATGTCGCGCGGGAGTGCCGTACGACGTTCGTCAGCGCCTCGGTCGCGATGCGATAGGCGGCGACCTCCAATGCGGCGGGCAGGGTCGGGAGCCCGTCTGCCGACACCTCGACCTGGATGGACGCGCCGTCGGCACGGAACGACAGTTGATCCGCGCGTTGACGCAGTGCGCCGATCAGGCCGAGTTCGTCCAGGGCTGGTGGACGCAGATCGTCGACAAGGCGCCGTACGTCGGCGATCGCGGTGCGCGTGTCGGCGCGGAGGGTGGCGAGGAGTTCTCGAGCTCGCTCGGTGTCGGTGGCGACGAGGTTGGCGGCAGCGTCGGCGGTGAACGCGACGCCGGTCAGGGTCGGGCCGAGGCCGTCGTGGAGGTCTCGGCGGAGGCGGCGGCGTTCCTCTTCGCGGGCTGAGACGAGCTTCTCGCGGGACGACTGCAGTTCGGTCGACAGGCGGGTCGCGTGCACGGCGACGGCGAGCGGTACGGCGACCAGCCCGAGCACATCGCGGTCAGCTGAGGACAAGCCGGACTCGCCCGAGCGCAGTCCGACTTCGAGCGATCCGACCACCTGCCCGCCGTACTCCAACTCCAGCCGCACCTCGGTCTGCAGGGGCGTGCCGTCTCGGGTGATCGTCTGATTGTCGACGATCAGGGCGGCGTAGGGGAGGCGGAGGGCGGTGCGGATGGCGGCTATGACGCCGGGGAGGCCGGCGGAGAGTTGTTCGCCTACGCGGGACGCGACGCGGGCGGGGTCGTGGCGGTCGCCGTAGAGGGCTCGGTCGACGAGTTGCTGGAGACGCGGGAGGACCGGCGCGATGATCAGCGCGACGAAGACGGTGACCGCGGCGGAGCGGCCGACCTGGGACGCGATGAGAGAGTCGAGGAGCCCGACGAGGGCCGCATAGGCGCCGATGGCAACCAACGACAGCAGCGCCCAGGTCAGCGCGCGAGAGACGACCAGCCGGATGTCGAGCAGTTGGTAGCGCACGATCGCGACCGCTACCGAGATCGGGATCAGCGGAATCGCCAGCAGGACAAGGATCGGAGTCCCCGCGATGAACGCCCACGGAGTGACGAACAGGAGCGCGATGACGGACGCCAGCAGCAACCACAGGAGTTGCCGCCGGCCCATTTCGTCGGCTCGGCGGTATCTGATCAGCAGGCACGTGATTGCCAGCAGCAACGCGACCAGGTTGCGCAGCTCGGCGGCGGTCCACAGTGGCTGGAGGTCGTCGTACGACGAGATGGCCAGGTAGCCCTGGGGGAGGCCGGGCGAGATCGTGTCGCCACTCCCGACCATCTCGAGGACGAACAGCGGCGCCGTGACGACGATGCCGATCGCCGCCCAACGCCAGCGAGGGCTGAGCAGCCGGCCGGTCGGGAAGAGCAACAGTGCCAGTGGGAGGAAGAGAGCGATCGACCACGGCCAGGACACCAACGCGATGGTGACAATCAGACGTTGGACGGTCGTGGAGGCGCCGGCGTCGGCCATCAGCGGGGCGAGGGTACCGCCGAGGGCCGTGGTCGCGTGACCGATGCCGTCGGCGATGAACAGCCAGCCGATCGGGTTCGCCGGTCGATGCCACGCGATGACCGCGCCGCACAGACCGAATGTCAGGCCCATCAGCCCGTTCGTCACCACGAACCCGTCCACCAGTTCGCGCCAACCCCACCCGACCATCGCGCCGAGCACCAGGGCGGCGACGACCTCGGCGACGGCGAACCCACCAAGCCCGCCGGCGAGCCCGCGACGGCTCGTGACGGGCGTCGCCGCGAGGTCCGCGGCTGAACTCAGCGCGGCGGGTGAGCCCGGGTGCGGGCTGCCGGCAGGTGAGGTCATATCGGCAGTGTGCTCCCGGAAGTGTCCCGGCGTCTCGGGATTGGGTTCCCGCCGAGGCCGGGGAAGTGCCTGAGCGGGTGGGATCTCGCGCCCAGGCGCCATCCTCGGGTGAGCCCCGACGGTGGAGGCATCGAGAAACCTGACTAGGGGGTAGACAAGATGTCTCGGATGAACAGGGCTGGTCTGGTCGTGCTCGGACTGCTGTCAGTGGCGGATCTGTTCGGGCCGCTGCTGACCGACGGGGACCACCCGCCGATGGAGATCGCGATCGGCGGGTCGGTGGTCGGGCTGGTCAGCCTGGTACTCCTCGCCTTCGTCTGGCAGGGAAAGCGGTGGGCACTGGCTCCGCTGATCACGCTGCGGCTCGCGTCGGCGCTGCTCGCCGTACCTGCGTTCTTCGCGTCGGATGTCCCGGCCGCCGCGGTGGCAGCTGCGGGCGTCGGTGTCGCGGCAACGGTGTTCGGTGTCGTGGCGGTGCTCCTGCCGTCGCGTGAGCTGGTAGGTGCGCGATGACTCAGACGATGACGCGTACGACGCGCGCCGACGTACGACCGCTGTCCCGGTGGGTCGCGGCGTTGATCCTGCCGATCGGGCCGGCCGCGATCGCGTTGCTGCGGTACTTCCTGCCCTACGACACGGTTGACGACGTTCCGACAATCGTCAATAAGATTGTCGACAATCTGGATCGCAGTTCCCTGGTGATCTGGCTCGGGTACATCGGGATCCTCACGCTGGTCCCCGGCGCGTACGCCGTCGGCCGGCTGACCCGGCGAGGGGCGCCCTGGCTGACCGCGATCGCGCTGTTCCTCGTCGTACCGGGGTATCTGTCGCTGCCGTGGACGGCGTCGAGTGACCTGTTCACCTGGTCGGCGGGAACGGCGGGGCTGGACCCTGCGTCGATCGCGAAGGCGGTCGACGTGACGCACGGATCGATGAACCTGGCCGGGGCGGTCTTCGTGATCGGGCACGTGGTCGGCACGGTCCTGCTCGGGATCGCGATGTGGCGGTCCCGGATCGTCGCCCGGTGGGCCGCGGTGGCGGTGATGGTGTCGCAGCCGATCCACTTCGTCGCGGCGATCATCATCCCGAATCACACGCTGGACCTGTTCGGTTGGGGTCTGCAGGCAGCCGGGTTCGCCGCGGTGGGGTGGGCGATCCTCCGGATGAGCGACGACGAATGGCAGCCCTTGCCCTAAAGGGTTGTGCCCAGGGAAGGGCCTTCGGGGGTGGGCTCGTCCGGCGCTACTCTCGGCGTACTGGAGGGGGAGATCAGATGGCCGAGACTCAGGTGCCGGACGAGCCCGCGGTCGACCCTAGGCGGGGAAACTTCAGGCTGAAGCACGTCGGCGAGCAGAACATCGAGCGGCAGGCCTTCATCCTCGACGAGATGGCCGCGCGGCCCGCCGTGCGGACGCTCAAGGCGTGGGTGCTCGCCCAGGTCGACCCGGCAGCCGGCGAGACCGCGGTCGACGTCGGCTCGGGCACGGGTGAGGACGTGGTCGCGTTCGCTGAGCTGGTCGGACCGAACGGTCGTGCGGTCGGGGTCGAGCCGAGTCCGGGGCTCCGGGCGGAAGCGGTCCGGCGTTCAAACGGGGTGCGGGCCGAGTACGTCGATGGGCACGCGGAGGAACTGCCGTTCGACGATGAGTCCGTGGACGTGCTGCGGAGTGAGCGGGTCCTGCAACATGTCGACAATCCGACGGTGGTGGTCAGGGAGATGGCGCGCGTACTGCGTCCTGGTGGGCGGATCGCGTTGATCGACACGGACTGGGGTACGGCGATCATCCATCCGGCCGATCCCGACGTACGGCAACGGATGATCGACTACTTCCTCGGTGGGTCCGCGAACCCGTTCTCCGGCCGGCAACTGCGCGGCCTGCTCGCCGACGCGGGCCTCGAGATCACCGGCGAGACGGCCGCCACCTGGATCGAGCCGCAGGAGGGCGCGCGCCAGGGATTCGTGTCGATGATGCACCTGACGTCCGCCGAGGCCGGCGTCATCACGCCGGCCGAGGCCGACGCCTTCGCCCAGGGTCTCGCCGCGGCCGCCGACCGGGGAGCGTTCCATCTGTCCTTGACCATGTACTCCGTCTCGGCACGCAAGCCGGTCTGATGCGCGCAGCCCGCGCCTGTTGTACGCTCATGCAATAGTTGCACGTGCATGAGTAGGGGAGTGGGTTGATGAGCCGGAGCTTTCTGTTCCTGTTGGGGACCACGCGGCCGGGTGGGAACACCGAGGCGCTGGCGCGGCTCGCGGCGGACGAGTTGCCGGACGACGTGCGTCAGACCTGGCTTCGGCTGAGCGACCTCGAGGTCGAGCCGTTCCGGGATGTCCGGCACGACGGCGACGGTGTGTATCCGCTGCCGGGCGGTGATCACCGTATGTTGCTGGAGACAACGCTCGACGCGACCGATCTGGTGATCGCCTCGCCGCTGTACTGGTTCACGGTGTCGGCGAGCGTGAAGGAGTACTTCGATCACTGGTCGGGCTGGATGCGGGTGCCAGGGGTGGATTTCCGGGCGCGGATGGCTGGCAAGACACTGTGGGCTGTGACGGCGCATACGGCCAAGGATTTGGCTGAGGTCGAGCCGATGCTGGGGACGTTGCGGCTGATCGCGGACTACCTCGGAATGCGGTGGGGCGGTGAACTGCTTGCCTACGGCAATCGACCGGGTGAGGTGCTGACACAGGAGGTCGGCGTACGGGCCCGTGGGTTGTTCGCCGAGTCGCGCACGGCTCAACCTGACCTTAAAGGCCGTGTTGCTTGAGGAAGGTGACGGTGCGGGCCATCGAGGTCGGCCAGGCAGGGCCGAAGGCGTGTTCCTCGCCGGGATAGGTGTACATGGTCGCGTTCTTGCCGGCCGCCTTCAGGGCGGCGAGGCTCTCGCGGGACCAGGCGATCGGGCAGGTCGAGTCCGACTCGCCATGATGGATCAGCAGGGGTTCGGTAACGCGGTCGAAGAAGTTCACCGCGGACAGGTTGCGCCAGAACGTCGGGTTGCGTGACGGTTCGCCGTACGCGCGCAGGATCGTGGTCGCGATCGGGCGCTCGTTCCGCACCCAGCGGTTGAAGTTGTCGATGGCGTCCGAGCTCACCGGCGCGAACACTACGGCCGCCTTCACGAGGCCGGGTTGCGCGACGAGCAAGTTGTAGGTGATCCCGCCGCCCATCGACCGGCCGAGCAGTCCGATCCGATCGGGGTCGACGTACTGCGAGGTCCGCAGCGCGAGTACGGCGTTGATCACGTCCTCGGTGTAACCGAGTCGCAGGTCGAGTTCGGAGCGTGGATCGTCGGACGATTGCGCGTGATTGCGGTAGTCGGTGTGCAGTACGACGTACCCGCGTCTGGCGAGGTAGTCCTGCTCGCGCATCAGGCCGCGGCCGTTGGTGTACACGGCGGGGTCGATGTAGCCGTGGTTCAGGACGAGTGCCGGGTGCGGTCCTGGCGTGGTCGGGACGTTCATGATCCCGGAGATTGTCAACGATCCGCTGGTGTACGTGACGTGGTACCGGGTGTAGGCGGCGTTGCGCAGGAGGACCCGGCCGCGGCGGAGGTTGCGGCCGTTGTACTTCTTCGCCATCAGCGCCTGCAGCGACACCGGATGCGGGGCGACGGTCGGAGTCGCCGGGGGAGCGGACGGCGTTCCGGGGGCTGAACTGGCGGACGGCGTGGGGGCGGCGGATGACGCGGCAGGGGTCGAGGAGGTCACGCTCGGAGTGGACGCAGGGGGTGCCGCGTCGTCAGTACTACAGGCGACGGCGGCCGTCATCACGAACGCGACGACTCCCGCCCACGCCATCCGCCGGTCCATACCGTCCAGTCTGCCGTCGTACCCGCCCAACCCGGTCGAAAGTTCCCACAACGATTGCGGCAACGCCCGCTGTGTCCGAGTGGATCCGGTCGGTCATTGTGTCGTACGGAATGCAGGCTTACTGGTGCGTACCGTGAATAGCTCGCGCATTCGTGGTTGGCGTGGCAGCATTTTGGGCCGGACAGATTCTTCAGGCTGGGGGGCCTTGAAATGTCGCGAGCCAAACGAGCCATCCATCGGCGGCGTGGACCGGTGTTGGTAGTCGTGGGCGTGGTCGCCGCGGTGACGGTGGCGGCGAGCGTGGCGATCGCACAGTGGGGATCGGCGGACAAACAGGCGAGTCAGCCGCCGCCGAGCGCGAGCCATGCTGCCCACAGTGCAAGCCATTCCCTGCCGGCAACAACGTCGGCCAGTGTGCCGGCGGCGAACAAGGGTGCGGGCTCATCGGCGGACGCGTGTGCCGCGGAGATCCGGACGACCGAGGCGGTGGTGGCGGCCGCGCGTACTGCCGCTGAGCACTGGCGCGAACACGTTCAGGCACGCACCGATTTGCTGAATGGAAAGAACTCCGAGGCGACCACAAAAGCAATCTGGAAGCGGACCCGACTGGCCGGACCTGGGGATATCGCCGCACTGAATGCCGCTCTGGCCGCACAGGCGAAATCGACGAATGACTGCGCGAAACTGTCGGGCACCGCCGCGGCGGCGTGCACCAAGCGCCTGACGGCCCTCGACGCGGCGGCAACCGCCGACCGCGCGGCCGCCGGCGACTGGGCCAACCACCTCGCGATGATGGCCGCCCACGCAGCCGGCGACTTCGGTGCGGAACACGCCCAGCAGATGTGGGTCGCCGCCTGGACCCACGCCCCGAGGAACCTCAACGCAGCCGCCCGAGCCAACGCAACCCTGGCCGAAGCCCCAACCTGCCAACCCGCCTGACAGGAGCATCAACACCAGGAGACGCGCATGGCCAAAGCTCCGGCCGACAAGGTTGCCCTGTTCGACGCGCTGGTCGGACTGTTCCCCGACGTCGAACGCAAAGGCGCCGGCTTTCCCTACACCTCGGTCAACGGCAACATGTTCTCGATGCTCAACGAGAACGGCACCCTCGCCCTGCGTCTTCCTGAGGTCGAGCGCGCCGCGTTCCTGACCAGGTACGACACGGCCCTCAACGTTGCCCATGGCGTCGTACAGAAGGAGTACGTCGTCGTGCCCGACGCCCTCCTGGTCAACACGGACGAGCTGCGCGAGCACTTCGCGGTGAGCGTCGCGTACGCGCGTTCGCTCAAGCCGAAAGCCACAGCCCGCAAGAAGCGCACAGGCTAGCTGCTGACCAAGGAGTCGGCCTGGCGCGGTGAGAGTGACGCCGACCGGCTTGGCCACTGCACGATTAGTACGGCGGATAGGACCAGGGCGCCACCGAACCATTGGGTTGCGGTGAGGTGCTCGCCGAAGACCGCGGCTGCCGCGACGACCGTCACGACCGGCTCGAGGATAGAGAGGATCGAGGCGACCGACGGGCCGACCCGCGCCATTCCGGCGAAGAACAGCAGGATCGCCGCGACCGTGCTCACGATGGACAGCGCCCCGAGCCACAGCCAGCCCACGGGAGCGAAGTCGAACCCGGTGCCGCTCAAGAGCGGTCCTCCGCCGCCCCGGAGCAGCCCAGTGAGCAGAAACGAGCCGAACGCGCCGGTGCAGACGAGCGCCGCGAGCGCGAGCGGAGGGACGTCAGCGCGATCGCCGGTCAGGATGTAGACCGTGTAGACAATCGCCGCCCCCAGCGCCAGCAGCGCACCGAGCATACCGAAATGACCTGTCGCCGCTCCGCTGAGCACTAGCCCGATTCCGGCCAATGCCAGGCCCAGCGCCCACACCCGTCGCCGCGACGCGCGCTCCCGCCCGAGTAGGACGGCCCCAGCCATCACCAGCACCGGGTACACGTAAAGGATCAGCGCGACGAGTGACGCGTCGATCCGAGCCAGCGCGGAGAAGTAGAGACCGGCCTGCGCCGCGTAGCCGAACACCCCCATTCCCAGCCCCACCAGTACGGCGTGACGCGACAAACCCCGGAATGCACCACGAGCCAGCGCGACGGTCAGCAACACCACCCCGGCCAGTCCGAAGCGGACCAGCAACAGAGCGTCCACAGACACACCTGCGTTGTACGACAGCTTGCCGAACACGGCCATCGCCCCGAAAGCGGCGGCGGAAAGAAGACAGAAGAGGGCGCCCACGACATCGATGGTCAGGGCTGCGGATTGTTCACGTCCATCGCGGCTTCTTGGACAGGATCGTGTAGCTATTCTGAACAGATGCTGGATCTGCACCGCCTCCGCCTGCTGCGCGAAGTCCACGACCGCGGCACGGTCCATGGTGCCGCCCGCGCCCTCGGGTACACCCCCAGCGCCATCTCGCAGCAGCTGTCCGTTCTGGAGCGCGAGGCGGGAACGCCACTGCTCGAGCGGGTCGGCCGCAACGTCCGGCTGACCGCGGCCGGACAAGTCCTGGTGCGGCATGCCTCGACGCTGCTGGAGGGCGTGGAGGCTGCCGAAGCGGAGCTGGCAACGGTCGCGGCCGGCCGAGTGGCCGGCGTGGTCCGGATCGCGTCGTTCCAATCAGCGTTCCTGCGCGTCGTGGCACCAGCAATCCGTACGCTCGCCGCCACGCACCCGGACATCCGGGTAGAAGCCACCGAGACCGAGGTCGAGCAAGCCGTACCGGCACTCCGACTCCAGCAGTTGGACGTGGTCGTCGGCGACGAGTACGACGGCCAGCCCCGAGCCGTACACACGGACCTGCATCGCGAGCCGTTGCTGCGCGAACAGATCCGCGTCGTCCTGCCCACCGACCACCCCGAGGCCGCCGCCGACCGGGTGCCAATGAAACGACTGGCCGACATCGCGTGGGCCTGCTGCCAGCCTGGCACCGGTCACCGCGAGATGCAGGTACGAGTCTGCCGCGAGCTCGGCGGTTTCGAACCCGACCTCCGCTACAGCTCCGACGACTTCCTCATCCTGCTCGAGCTCGTCCGTACGACGGGAGCCGGCGCACTCCTCCCGGACCTGGTTCTCGGCCACGGCGCCCCCGGCGTTGCCGTCCGCCTACCGGCCGAGGGAGCTGTCGGACGCGAGGTCTTCCTGCTCACCCGCCGTACGCAAACCCCGCCGGTCGCCGCGGTCGCCGACGCCCTCCGCGCCGCCGCAGCCGAAAGCCGCTAGAGCCAAAGGCCTGACAGCAGCTCTTGCCAGGCGTGCATTCTTGTCTGACAATTTTGGGACCAACGACTCCGGAGGCGCGATGCACACCGAGCCCGAGCAGCAGGCCCCAGCAGTCGATTCCGATCCGGACTGGCCGTTGGCGGCGACTCGCTGGGCCCAGATCACCTTGGCCGAGGACGATCCCGCGCATTTCGACGCGGACTTCTGGCTCCGGCTGATGCGCGAGAGCAAGTCCAACGCGACCTGCATCAGCGCCGGCGGCTACGTCGCCTACTACCCGACGCAGCTCGAGTACCACTATCGCAGCAAGTACCTCGGCGACACCGACCCGTTCGGTACTCTCGTCGACGGTGCCCGGAGTCTCGGCATGAGCGTGATGGCCCGCGCCGATCCCCACGCGGTCCACGCCGACGCCGCGGCCGCGCATCCCGAGTGGCTCGCCCGTGACCGCGACGGCAATCCGATCGAGCACTGGGCGTACCCGGGGATCTGGCTGACGTGCGCGTTCACGCCGTACCACCGGGAGTTCATCACCGAGGTGATCCGCGAGATCGTCCGCGAGTACGGCGTCGACGCGGTCTTCGCCAATCGGTGGGAGGGGTACTACGGCATCTCGTACAGCGAGGGCGCTCGCAAGTCGTTCCGGGACGAGACCGGTCTCGAGTTGCCCGCGGCCGAGCACGCCGAGGGCTGGCCGGAGTACGTCGCCTGCCGACGCCGGCAGCTCGGTGAACTCGTCGGCATCTGGGACCAGGCGGTCCGCGACCTGCGGCCGCACGCGCGGTTCGTCCCGAACCTGGGAGCGCTCGCCGCACGGGATCTGGCCCGCGACCTGGCCGAACCAATCTCCCCGCTGTTCGTCATCGACAAGCAGGGCCGCTCCGGGACCGAGGCGCCATGGGCGGCGGGCCGCAACGGTAAGCGCAACCGTGGTGTCTTCCCCGATCGGCCGGTGCGGCTGATCACCTCGGTCGGACCCGAGCACAAGTACCGCTGGAAGGACTCGGTCGCGCCCGGCGAAGAGACCAAGACTTGGATCGTCGACGGGTTCGCCCACGGAGCGCTCCCTTGGTTCACCAAGTTCAACGCGAGCGTGCCGGACCACCGCTGGGTGCAGCCGATCGTCGACGCCTTCAATCTGCACGCAACCGTCGAGCCGGTGCTCAGGGACCTGAAGATCACCGCAGAGATCGCTGTCTTGGATCCGACGCGCACCGGACAGCTCCGCGCCGGCGATCACGATCACGACGACGGCTTCTACCACGCGCTCGTCGAGGCACGGGCCCCGTTCGAGTTCGTCTCCGATCAGCTGCTGACGGCCGAGCGGCTGCGCCCGTTCAAGGTGGTCGTCCTCGCCAATGCGGAGCAACTCAGCGACGAGCAGTGCGCGATCCTGCGTGAGTACGTCGCTGGCGGCGGCTCACTCGTGGCGGCGTACCAGAGCTCCTTGTACGACGAACGCGGCGAGGCGCGGGCGGACTTCGGGCTCGGCGACGTGCTGGGCGTGAAGCTGGCCGAACCGAGTCGGGCGATCAAGAACAACTACATCGCGCTGATGGACGAGCATCCGCTGAACGCCGGGTTCGAAGGAACGACCCGGATCATTGGCGGCACCCACATCCTCGGGGTCGAGGCCAACGGAGTGATTCCGTTCCGGTTCATTCCCGACTTCCCGGATCTGCCGATGGAGGAGGTGTATCCGCGGGAGGCGCCGGATCGGCCGGCGGTGATCTGCACCGAGAACGCGAACGGCGGCCGGACCGTCTACTTCCCGTTCAACCTCGGCGCGATCTTCTGGGAAGCGCTCCAATCCGATCACGGCCGGTTGATCGCGAACGCGGTCGGCTGGGCGCTCGGCAAGGCGCCCGAGGTGACCGTCGACGGCGCCGGCCTGGTCGATGTCGCCGTACATCGTGGTGACACCGGAGTGGCCGTTGCCCTGGTCAACCTCACGAACCCGATGGCGATGCGCGGGCCGATCCGCGAGACCCTCCCGCTGCCGCCGCAGACCGTGTCGATCGCCGTACCCGATCGGCCGCTGAAGGTGCGGCTGCTCGTCGCCGGCGTGGACGTCGAGCCGACGGTCGCCGACGGCCGGGCCGAGGTGGTCATCCCGACCGCGGGGCTGCTCGAGGTCGTGCACGTCGACTGGAGCCGCGCATGAGGCTCTGGTGGCACTCGCCTTTCCGGATGTTCCAGACCAACCTGCGCGAGTGTACTTCGCGACGTGGAACGATTTCTTCGTACCGTTGATCTACCTGACCAGGACGCAGGTGTTCACCGTCCCGGTGGCGCTGAACTCCATGGTCGACTCCGAGACCCAGACTGGGGTGGGCATGCTGTTCGCGATGTCGTTGCTGTCACTGGTCCCGATCCTGATCTTCTTCGCTGTCGCCCAGAAGTACCTGATCCGCGGAATCGCCACGACGGGACTGAAATGATGATCGTTGTTGTAGGCAAGGAATCGCCGGCGTACGTCGAGGCTGCCGGTGCCGCCCGGATCCGGTTCGTCGACACGCTCGACGACGCCGCGGACGTGTTCGGGGAGATGGAGGCGGTGATCGGCCGGGTTCCGGCGGCGGTGCTGGCGAAGGCGCCGCGGCTGCGCTGGGTGCACAGCCCGTCGGCCGGGGTCGACGCCGACCTCTCACCCGAGATGCTGGCGTCGCCGGTGGTGCTGACTTCGAGCGCCGGCAATGGCGGGATCTCACTGGCCGAGCACTCGCTGCTGCTGATGCTCATGCTGAACCGTGACGTGCCGCGGTGGATGCGTGCCCAGGCGGATCGTCGCTGGGACCACTTCGTCCACAGCGAGCTGGCCGGACTCACGGTCGGCATCTACGGTCTCGGCAACTCCGGGCTCGATCTCGCGCTCAAGGCCAAGGCGTTCCACATGCGCGTTCTCGGCGTACGACGTCGGCCCGAGCTGCCCTCGCCGTACGTCGATGAGCTGTGCGACCTGGACCGGCTGCTGGCGGAGTCGGACTTCGTCGTGGTCACGGCACCGCGGACGGCTTCGACGGCCGGCGTGTTCGGGCGGGAGGCGTTCGCGCGGATGAAGTCGTCGGCGTACTTCATCTGCATCTCGCGCGGCGGGATCGCGGACGACGACGCGTTGCTCGACGCACTGCGGACCGGGCAGATCGCCGGCGCCGGCCTGGACGCGCACGGGGTCGAGCCGTTGCCGCCGGAGAGCGCGTTCTGGTCGTTGCCCAACGTCATCGTCACGCCACACAACGGCGCGACCAGCACCGGTACGCGGCGCCGTAGCCAGGAGATCGTCGCCGAGAACGTACGCCGCTTCGTGGCCGGGGAAACGCTGCACAACGTCGTTGACAAGAGTGCCGGTTATTAGACCAGTACACTTGCCAGACAGGTCCTGGAGGGGGTGGAGTGGGTACGGATACGCGCCTGGAGCTCGGGCCGTCGTCGCTGACGGACGCCTTGTACGAGTCGGTCCGCAAGCGGATCGTGAACGGCGAGATCCCCCAGGGCGAGAAGCTCACCGAGGTCCGGCTCGCGACCGAGTACAACGTGGCCCGGCCGACCGCGAAGGCGGCGCTGGAGCGGCTCACCGCGCTCGGCCTGTTACGCCGTACGGCCCACAAGACGGCTGTGGTCCCGGTGCTCGACCAGGACGAGATCCGGGACCTGTTCTTCAGCCGCGTCACGATCGAGAAGGCCGCGGTCTCCGCCCTGGCGGTGACCGGTGAGGTGCCGGCCGACGCCGCGCGGGCCCAGGTCGCGATCGAGTACGCGGCCCGCGACCGGTTGTTCGAGGATCAGGTGGAGGCCGACATCGCGTTCCACTCGGCGCTGGTGTCGGCCGTCGGGAGCCGGCGATTGTCGCGGATGCACGAGCTGATCCTGGGTGAGGTGCACCTGACGATGGGCCAGTACAAGGCGCATCGCAAGGCCGATCCGTCGACGGTCGCGTCCGAGCACGCCGCGATCCTCGAGGCGATCCGCGCCGGTGACGCGACCGCCGCGGCCGAGCACCTGGCCTACCACCTCGACCAGGCCCAGAACCGCCTCCTCAGCACCCTGCAGCAGGACTGATCAGACCAGGTCGTGACGCAGCAGGACGGTGCTCGTCGGGGTTCTGCCGGCAGCTTCTGGTCGGTACCGGAATGGCGTCTTCGACATCGGCCGCGGAGATCTCCCGGCGGGTTTTTCAGGGTTGACGAAAGTCGGGTCGCGCGGGAAGGTCGGGGATGAACGGGCGGGGTCTGGGGGAGGTCCGCGTTGCCCGTCGGGGGATCAGACGCTCTCTGGGGTGAGGTTTCGCGCTGCGCTCGACGCTGGCGACCGGTCTGCGCGGCCTGCGTAGTACGTACGCACGCCGCTCTGAGGCAGGAACTGTCGGGGAGAGAACATGGGCACGATCGACGACTTGAGAGAACGCACCAGAGGGCTGATCCTCACCGAAGGTGACGAGGGGTACGACGAGGCGCGCAAGGTCCACAACGCGATGCACGACAAGCGGCCGCGGGTCGTGGTGCGGTGCGAGAACGCCGGCGACGTGATGGCGGCCATCGACTACGCGCGGACGAACGAGCTGGATCTCGCGGTCCGCGGCGGATCGCACAGCGTGCCCGGGTTCGGCACGGTCGACGGCGGTGTCGTCATCGACCTGAGCGGGATGCGGAACGTCCGGGTGAACCCGGTCAGCCGGACCGCGCGGGCCGGCGGCGGCGCGACCTGGGGCGACTTCAACGCGGCCACGCACGCCTTCGGGCTGGCCACGACCGGTGGGATCATTTCGACCACCGGCGTCGGCGGGCTGACGCTCGGCGGCGGGATCGGATACCTGGCCCGCGGGCTCGGGCTGTCCTGCGACAACCTGATCTCGGCCGACGTGGTGACCGCGGACGGGCAGTTCCTGCTCGCGAGCGAGAAGGACAACGAGGATCTGTTCTGGGCGCTCCGCGGGGGCGGCGGCAACTTCGGGGTGGTGACCGCGCTGGAGTTCCGGCTGGCGCCGGTGTCCACGATCTACGGCGGTCCGATGCTGTTCGAGATGTCGGACGCGGCCGCCGTCGTCGCGGGGTTCCGGGACATGATCGGCGATGCGCCCGAGCAGCTTGGCGGGTTCCCGGCGTTCCAGATTGCCCCGCCGCTGCCGTTCATCCCGGAGGACCGGCACGGCGAGGTCTTCGCCTTCATCGTCGGCTGCTGGGCGGGCGATCCAGATCAGGGTGAGAGCCAGATCTCGAAGTTCCGTGAGTTCGCGCCGGTGGTCGCCGAGCACGTCGGGCCGATGCCGTACCCGGCGCTGAACGCTGCCTTCGACGGGCTGGTTCCGCCGGGGCTGCAGCACTACTGGAAGGCGAACTTCGTCACCGAGCTCACCGACGAAGCGATCCGGGCGCACCTGCGGCACGCGCCCGGCCTGCCGGCGGTGAACTCGACCGTGCACATCTACCCGATCGACGGCGCCTGCCACCGGGTGACTCCGGACGGCACCGCGTTCGCCTACCGGGACGCGAACTTCGCCACTGTGATCGCCGGCATGTGGCCGGACCCGGCGCAGAACGAGGCCGGGGTCGAGTGGGTCAAGTCGTACTACGACGACGTCTCACCGCACTCGGAGTCGGGCGGGTACATCAACTTCATGGCCGGCGACGACCAGGGGCGGATCCGCGACAACTACAAGGACAACTACGACCGGCTGGTCGAGGTCAAGCGCAAATACGACCCGGGCAACCTGTTCCACCTGAACCAGAACATCGCGCCCTAGGCAACAAAACGGCCGGCCCGTACGGCGTGCGCCCTACGGGCCGACCGGGGGTG
>NZ_JBEZYF010000067.1:0-50131 GCF_040638415.1 Kribbella sp. NPDC026596
CGACGAGGGAAGGCCGGGAGACAAAGCCCCATGACCACGCCGGCGCCGAAGGCCCGGCCAAAAGCACAGTCATGACGTCAGCCACCCCGGTTCGTCACCCGTGTGTGAGTGGTGGACATGAGCGTGGGTCTGGGATGCGTGGGGCGGGCCGTCGTACACGATGCGGCCGCGGCGGAGGACGACCGAGCGGTCGATCAGCGCGTCCATCGGGCCGAGGTCGTGGCTGACCATCACCACGGTGGTGCCGCGGGCGACCCGCTCGCGGATCGCGTCGGCGAAAATCTGCTGGCTGGCCAGGTCCACGCCGGCGGTCGGCTCGTCGAGGATCAGCAGCTCCGGATCGGATACCAGCGCACGGGCGATCAGGACCCGCTGCTGCTGCCCGCCGGACAGCTCGGCCACCCCGTCCTTGCGCCGGTCGGCCATGTCGACGATCTCGAGCGCCTGCTCGATCGCCTGTTTCCCGGCCGCTCCCAGCGGGGTGAACATCCGCCGCTTCGACAGCAGCCCGGACGAGACCACCTCGTACACGGTCGCGGGTACGCCGCCGGCTGCCGTGATGCGTTGCGGTACGTAGCCCACCCGGCGCCACTCGCGGAAGCGGGGGACCGGCGTACCGAAGAGGCGGACCTGCCCGCGCGCGGCCGGCAGCAGACCGACGATGGTCCGGATCAGCGTGGACTTGCCGGAGCCGTTGGTGCCGAGGACGGCGACCACCTCACCCTGGCGGATCTGCAGGTCGACGCCCCGGAGCACGAGACGACCGCCCAGGTCGACCGAGAGATCGGCGACCTGGACAGCCTTCGGGCCCGACTCACGAGTGGTCATGGGGCCTCCCGGCCTGGACTGAGGTGCGGAGGGAGCGAAGCGACTGGAGTGACGAGGGAAGGCCGGGAACCAGGGCCCCATGACCCCCCGCGCCGGAGGCGCGGCATCAGCACGGTCACGAGCAGCTGTTCGCCTTCCGGAGCTCCTGGAGGTTCTCCTGCATCAGGGTCAGGTAGGTCTCGTGAGAGTTGGCGTCGGACAACCCCTCGATCGGGCTCAGTACGGCGGTCTGCACGCCGACGTCCCGCGCGATCGTCTCGGCGACCTTCGGGCTGACCAGCTCCTCGTAGAAGATCGTGGTCACGTGCTGGGCCTTCACGATGTCCTGGACCTCCTTGATCCGGGCCGGGGTCGGCTCGGCGTCCGGGGTGAACCCGGCGATGCCGACCATCGTCAGACCGTATCGCTTCGCGAGGTAGGCGAAGGCCTGATGACTCGTCACGAAGGTCTTCAGCTTGCAGTCGGCCAGACCGGTCTTGTAGTCGGTGTCGAGCTTGCCGACCTGGGCCAGGAGAGCGTTGGCCCGGGTGTGGTAGCCCTCGGCGTTCGCGCTGTCGGTGGCGGCCAGCTTCTCCTCGACCGCCTTGACGACGTCGGCGTACCGGACCGGGTCGAGCCAGAAGTGCGGGTCGAGCGCGTCCTCGGTGTGCGCGGCCGGGGCCGCACCGCCGGGCTCCTCGTGCTCCTCGAAGTCGGCGCCGGTGGCCTCGAGCTTGGCCGCCGGCGCGACGTCGAAGCCGGCGTCCTTGGCGTTCTGGTCGACGGCCTCGTCGACGGCCGGCTGCAGGCCCTTCTCGTAGACGACCAGCTTCGCGCTGGCGACCGTACCGACCTGCTTGGGAGTGAGTTCGAGGTCGTGCGGTTCGACGCCCGGGGCGGTCAGGGTGGTGACATTCACGGCATCGCCCCCCACTGTGCGGGCGATGAACTCGAGCGGGTAGAACGAAGTCACGACGTCGAGCTTGCCGCTACCGGAGCCGCTGGCGGCCGAGCCGCTACATCCAGCAAGGGTGAGGGCGGCCAGGGCGGTGGCGCCGGCGACGACAGCACGAGCACTAGATCTCATGACAATCATTTTCATTTAACTGGAAGTGATTGTCAAAACAGGGAGTTGACCGATGGCCAGCCGTTCTGCCGGGCACCGCCGCGCCGACCACAGGAGCAACCGCAGGCGCCGGCTGGAAATTCCGCGCGGTCACGGGCACGGCCATGGTCACGGACACGGCGACCACGTGGTCGACACCTCGGTCGTGAACTCGGATGCGATCGTCGCCCGTCGCGTCCGGATAGTGGTCGCCGCGATCCTGATCCCGCTGATCACGGCTGCTGTGGTCACGATGATCGTGCTGTGGCCGGGCGGTGATCTGAAGGTCGCGTCGTACCAGACCGCGACCGCCCGCGGTGAGGTCACGGCGCTCAAGGCGTGCCCGGATCCGAAGGACAAGTGCGACGAGGCGACGGTCCGGCTCACCACCGGCCCGGACAAGGGAAAGGTGGTGCCGATCCAGGTCCCGCAGGCCGGCGCGACGCCGCTCCCGGTCAAGGTCGGTCAGTCGATCATGCTTGGGGTGCAGGACTCGCCGACTATCGCCAACCGGTACTCGTACGTCGATCACGACCGAAGCAAGCCGTTGTTGGTGCTGGCCTTGATCTTCGCGATCGCGGTCGTGGCGCTGTCGCGCTGGCGTGGTTTCGCGGCGCTGATCGCGCTCGCGGTGACCGCGGTGATGCTGACGCAGTTCATCCTGCCGGCGATCCTCACGGGCGAGAACGCGCTGGTGGTCGCGGTGGTGGGCGGCACGGTGATCATGGCGATAGCGCTGTTCCTGACGCATGGAATCAATGCGGAGAGTTCGATAGCGCTGTCCGGAACGATCGCGGCACTGGGGCTGACCGTGGTCCTCGGATGGTTCTTCACCAAGTTCTGTCAGCTGAGTGGCTTGGCCTCCGAGGGCGCCTCGGCGGCCAAGCAACTCGCGCCGACCATCGACCTGACCGGTTTGCTGGTGGCCGGCATGGTGATCGGTGCGCTGGGTGTGCTCGACGATGTCACCGTCACTCAAGCGGCGGCGGTCTGGGAGTTGTCCGCGGCGAACCCGGCCGCGACTCGGCGTGAGCTGATGGGCGCAGGTCTGCGGATCGGCCGTACCCACGTCGCTTCGGTGGTCAACACGCTCGTCCTCGCCTACGCCGGCGCCGCGTTGCCGACCCTGCTCGTCTTCGCGATCCAGGATCTTCCCGGCCGGATCGTCCTCTCCACCGAGACGGTCGCCATGGAAGTCGTCCGCGGCCTGGTCGGCAGCCTCGGCATCATCGCGGCGGTTCCGCTCACTACCGCCCTGGCCGCCATGGCCGTCGCGGACCGCTCGCGGAACCTGGTCACCGCCGAACCGGAACACATCCACAACGCCTAACCGAAAATCACCCCTTCCACACAGCCTGTCCGGCTCCTACAGTGCTGAATAGATCACAGAGAGTGCGCTTGCAATGATCTTCTGTGGCTCACGGGGCGAGGGAGCAGGCGCTGGCCAAGCGAATCGCCAAAGAGCGCGCTGGCTTGGCGATCGCCTGACCGCTCTGCGGCTGGAGCCCGTCGACTAGACCGCGGTGACTCTAGAGCCGATCGGCTAGACCGCCCGGGGTGCTCTGGTCAGGTCGGAGTAGTCGGGGAGTGGCACTGAGGTCAGCGCCTTGCCGGCGGCGTTCTGCGACCAGATGAACCGCTGCACCGCTATCGGCAGCTTCGGCACGGCCGCGGCCGCGATCGGCATGAGTCGCACTGCGCCAGGACCAGTGGGGATGATCGAGCGCATCACCCGCGGTCCGATGCCCCGGCTCAGATCGACCAGTCGGCGTATCGCCCTCTCGTAGTTCCGCAGGCCGGACGGCGGATCGCTGCGAGCCGCGGCCAGTTCACCGGCCAAGATGTACGCCGTCACCACCGCCAGGCTGGTGCCGCCACCCACGGCCGGGGCCGGGCAGAAGCCGGCGTCGCCGACGAGTGCGATCCGGCCGCGCTGCCAGGTATCGAGCGTGATCTGCGAGATCGAGTCGAAGTAGAAGTCATCGGCCGAGTCCAGGTGCTCGAGGAGCTGTGGCACCTTCCAGCCGTAGTCGCGGAACTCCTTGCGCAGCAGGGCTTTCTGCTCATCCTTGTCGCGGTAGTCGTAGCGCAACTCGTGCGGCGTCCGGAAGAGGAAGGTCGCTCGCTCCTGGCCGGTTTGGTGTACGCCGTACGCGCCGCACAGCCGGTCGACGCTCAGGTGACCGAGCATCCGGTCGCCGAGGCCGAGGACGGCCGGCATCGAGTACACCGCGAGGTAGCCGCCGAGTGGCCGGCGCATCGACTCCTCGGGGCCGAAGACGAGCCGGCGGACGTTCGAGTGCATGCCGTCGGCACCGATCACCAGATCGAACCGGCGTTCCTCGCCGGACTCGAACGACACGTCCACACCGGCACCGTCGTCGTTCAGGCTCGTGATCGAGTCGCCGAAGAGGTACTCGGTGCTGTCGCGGGTGGCGTCGTACAGGACCTTGGTCAGCTCGCCACGCAGGATCTCCACGTGGCCGCTGGCGATCCCGGCGTACAGGCGGCTCAGGTCGATGTGCACCGGACGCTTGCCGAAGCGCTCGATCGTCATCGACTCGATCCGGGTCCGGGCCGCCTCGATCGCGTCCCAGCGGCCCATCCGGCGCGCGACCTCGGAGGCCGGGCCGAACAGGTCGACGGCATGGCCGCCGAGACCGTGCCGCATCGCCGGCGTGCGCTCGACGATCGTCGGCTCGAAACCGTAGCGGTGCAGCCAGTAGGCGAGCACCGGACCGGCCACGCTCGCGCCTGAGATCAGGACCTTCATGACGACCCCTTTCGATTCGCTTACTTAACGGAAGGTAAGCAATCCGGCGCGGCGTTGTCAATGGCTTACTTACCGGAAGGTCAGCTAATCTTCCGGGTATGCCGAGACAACGGACCGGAGACACCCGGGCGCGGATCCAGCAGGTCGCGCTCGAGCTGTTCACCGAGCAAGGTCTGCAGCAGACGAGCCTGCGCGACATCGCCGACCGCCTCGGCGTGACCAAGCCGGCGCTCTACTACCACTTTGCTTCGCGCGAGGACCTGCTGAACAGCCTGGTCCAGCCGATGATCGAGGACTTCGAGGCGTACGCCGCCGAGCAGCAGGAAGCCGCGCCCGTCGAGACCCGTGAGCTCCTCGGGTCGTACTTCGATCTCGCCTACAAGCACCGGATTCTGATCCAGCTCGCGATCCGCGACCTGTCCGTGCTGCAGGAGCTCAAGCTCGCGATCCGCTTCATCGAGTGGCGCCAGCAACTGACAGAGCTCCTGATCGGCACATCCCCATCTCTGTCCGACCAGGTCCGGGCCATGGTGGCCATCGGTGGCCTGTCCGACTGTGCGGTGATGATCGACCACGTCCCGGTCACCGAGCTGCGGACGGCCGCCGTCGACGCGGCGTACGACAGCCTGGGTCGTTCGTGATCAACCGTTTGCGATACGGGACACCGCGAACAACAGGATGACGAGGATCGAGAAGATCCGGAGCAGCCGGGGTCCGGTCGTGACGACCGGCCAGGACAGGAAGCCGAGCCAGGCCAGCAGCAACGCCAGCAGGATCAGGGCGGGGATGGCGACGGGTAGGGGCGCGAACACGCCGGCCAGCGCGAGCACCAGGGTGATCCCGGGCAGGGTGAGCTTCGGCATGCCGTGCAGCCGCGCCACATACGGGTAGCTGAACTTCGTGATCCGCTGCCGGAGCGGACTCACCGGCTGACTGCTGGGGGAGCTCATTACCCCATTGTTCCAGGTCTTAGGGTGGGCTCGTGTTCGTGGTGATCAGGTTCCGGGTGGCAGAGGCCGAGCAGGCGGAGTTCGCCGTACGGGCGCAGGCCGCGGTCGACGTCCTGGCGCAGCAGAAAGGGTTCGTGGCGGCGCAGGTCGGGCGGAATGTCGATGACCCGGAGTTGCTGGCGCTGAACCTGGAGTGGGAGAACGTCGGCAGTTACCGTCGGGCGTTGTCGCCGTACGACGTGAAGCTGACCGCCGTGCCGCTGCTGTCCCAGGCGATCGACGAGCCGACCGCCTACGAAGACCTCGCCGCGATGCTTCCATAGCACGGATGCGACGGCGAGCGCCCTGGACCGATAGCCTGGACCCTTCCGTATTGCAACTGCCTGTTCTGGAGTCTAAAAGTGCCCGTCGAAACCGTCGATGCCGTCGTCAGCCTCAGTAAGCGGAGAGGCTTCGTCTACCCGTGCGGCGAGATCTACGGCGGTACCAAGTCGGCCTGGGACTACGGGCCGCTCGGCGTCGAGCTGAAGAACAACATCCGGAACCAGTGGTGGCGGGCGATGGTGACGAGTCGTGACGACATCGTCGGCCTGGACTCGTCGGTGATCCTGCCGACCAAGGTCTGGGAGGCCTCCGGCCACCTGTCCGAGTTCGTCGACCCGCTGACCGAGTGCCAGTCGTGCCACAAGCGGTTCCGCGACGACCACCTGCGCGAGGACTACGCCCGCCGGAAGAACAAGGACGCCGACGAGGTCAAACTCGCCGAGATCGCCTGCCCGAACTGCGGGAACAAGAACACCTTCACCGAGCCGCGGATGTTCAACGGCCTGCTGAAGACCTACCTCGGCCCGGTCGAGTCCGAGGAGGGCCTGCACTATCTGCGCCCGGAGACCGCACAGGGCATCTTCATCAACTTCGCGAACGTGATGGGCACCGCCCGGAAGAAGCCGCCGTTCGGCATCGCCCAGGTCGGCAAGAGCTTCCGCAACGAGATCACCCCGGGCAACTTCATCTTCCGGACCCGCGAGTTCGAGCAGATGGAGATGGAGTTCTTCGTCGTGCCGGGCAGCGACGAGGAGTGGCACGAGTACTGGCTGAAGACTCGCTGGGACTGGTACACGGGCCTCGGTCTGAACCCGGACAACATGCGCTTCTACGAGCACCCGCAGGAGAAGCTGAGCCACTACTCGAAGCGCACCGTCGACATCGAGTACAAGTTCAACTTCGGCGGCAAGGAGTTCGACGAACTCGAGGGCATCGCGAACCGGACCGACTTCGACCTGTCCACGCACTCCAAGCACTCCGGCGCCGACCTGTCGTACTTCGACCAGGAGAAGGGCGAGCGCTGGACGCCGTACGTGATCGAGCCGGCGGCCGGCCTGACTCGCAACGTGCTCGCGTTCCTGCTCGACGCCTACACCGAGGACGAGGCGCCGAACGCCAAGGGCGGCGTGGACAAGCGGACGGTGCTGCGCTTCGACCCACGGCTCGCGCCGGTCAAGGCCGCCGTACTGCCGTTGTCCCGTAACGCCGACCTGTCGCCGAAGGCTCGCGATCTGGCCACCGAGTTGCGGAAGAACTGGAACGTCGACTTCGACGACGCCGGCGCGATCGGCCGCCGCTACCGCCGGCAGGACGAGATCGGTACGCCGTACTGCATCACCGTCGACTTCGACACCCTCGACGACCAGGCGGTGACGATCCGGGAGCGTGACTCGATGAAGCAGGAGCGGGTCGCCCTGACCGAGGTCACCGGCTACCTCGCCCAGCACCTGGTGGGTTGCTGACGATGGTGCTGTCGGGGCAGCGGTTGCGCTTCGGGCTGGCCGTTTTCGGCCTGTCCGCACTCGCGGTGTTCCTGCTGTCTGCTTGCTCGGACAGCAAGCCCGAGGCTGGTTCCACGCCTTCGACCGGGTCGTCGTCATCTTCGAGTGCGCCGATCCCGACCGCGTCGACGCCCGCCTTGACTCCACTGCCGACGCCGTCGAAGCCGTGGCCGACTCCGAAGGTGACCGGCGCGCCGGAGAACGACGCGCCGCTGGCCGACCGGATCCGGTTCGCGATCGCCAAGCAGGCGCAGATCGCGGCCGGCAAGGCCGCCACCACGACCGTGAAGTGCCCCGGCATCGAGACCGCCGAGACACCCGGGAAGCACGAGCTGACCTGCACGGTCACGTACGCTGGGAAGCCGTACAGCGGGACGCTGACGATCGACGCGAAACAGTACAGCGCGTCGTACAAGTTCACCTCCGAATCGGTAGCCATCGTTCGGGCGAAGGTGGTCGACGCGGTCCTGCGGACGGTGACGGACGCGGCGAAGGTCACCTGCACGATGGATGATGTTGCCGTGGTCAAGCATTCCGACGCTGGTATCGCCTGCGACGTGACGACGACGGCGAACGCCGTACAGCCTTACAAGGCACAGGTTTCGGGCAACGGCCAGGTCCTGGTTGCAAAGGCTAGTTGAGATGCTTCCCCCACCCCACCACCCCGGTCGCACGCTGAAGTTGGGCAACCTCACGATCGACACACCCGTGGTGCTGGCGCCGATGGCCGGCATCACGAACGCGGCGTACCGGCGGCTGTGCGCCGAGCAGGGCGCCGGGCTGTACGTGTGCGAGATGATCACGTCGCGCGGGATCGTCGAGGGTGACCAGAAGTCGCTCGACATGCTGACGTTCGACTCGCGTGAGACGGTCCGCTCGGTGCAGTTGTACGGCGTGGATCCCATGTATATCGGGCGTGCGGTGCAGATTCTCTGCGACGAGTACGGCGTCGCGCATATCGATCTGAACTTCGGGTGCCCGGTGCCGAAGGTGACGCGCAAGGGCGGTGGCGCGGCCCTCCCGTGGAAGCGCAACCTGCTCGGCGCGATCCTGCGGTCGGCGGTGCACTCGGCGACGCCGTACGGCGTACCCGTCACGATGAAGACGCGGATCGGGATCGACCAGGATCACCAGACGTATCTCGACGCCGGGCGGATCGCGTCGGACTCCGGAGCCGCGGCGATCGGGCTTCATGGGCGTACGGCGGCGCAGGCGTACTCGGGTCAGGCGGACTGGTCCGCGATCGCTGCCCTCGTGGAGCATGTGGACATCCCGGTGCTCGGCAACGGCGACATCTGGGAGGCCGGCGACGCGCTCCGGATGGTCGCCGAGACAGGTTGCGCCGGCGTCATCGTCGGCCGCGGCTGCCTCGGCCGCCCGTGGCTCTTCCGCGACCTGGCCGCCGCCTTCGCCGGCGGCGAGACCCTCAACCTCCCGACGCTCGGCGAGGTAGCCACCGTCATGCGCCGCCACGGGGAGTTGCTGGCGGATCTGATGGGGGAGCCGCGCGGCCTCCGCGACTTCCGCAAACACGTCCCCTGGTACTTGAAGGGTTTCCCTGCCGGCGGCGAACTCCGCGCCGCCCTCGGCATGGTCGAATCCCTTGCCCAGTTGGACGATCTGCTCGCCCAGCTAGACCCCAGCGTCCCCTTCCCTGTCGCCGAACTCGGCGCTCCCCGAGGCCGACAGGGCAGTCCCCGAGACCACATCGTCCTCCCGCAAGGCTGGCTGGACGACACCGACGGCCTGACCGCCGACCTGGCCGACGCAGAAATCGGCGTCTCCGGCGGCTGAGCCCCCGCCTTCGGTGGCGGCAGTTCTTTCGGCTCCGCAGGGTCCGGAAGTCGGGGGCTTCTATGCCTTGGCGGGGCCGTGAACAAGTTATGACCTGTTCAAGGTCCCCGCCATGCGGACGAGGCCACCCTTTGCGGCTTATGTACCTTGACGGTTACGTACACCAGTGGTTACCCTCGAAGGGTGGAAGCTGTTTTGCGGGCGTTGGCTGATGACGGGCGACGGACCTTGGTAGAGGCCTTGGCTTCGGGGCCGGCCACGGCGGGGGAGTTGGCGGCGCTGTTGCCGATTGCGCGGCCCGGGGTTTCGCGGCATCTGCGGGTGCTGCGGGAGGCGGGGCTGGTGGAGAGTCGGCAGGAGGCGCAGCGGCGGGTGTACAGCTTGCGGTCCGAGCCGTTCGCCGAGCTCGACGAATGGCTGGGGCGTTATCGCAGTCTCTGGGAGCAGCGGCTGGACGCCCTCCACACCGAGATCGCCAGGGGCAAGCGAGGGAGTAACAGATGACGAGCAATGCAGGTCAGGGCGGTCGCGTCCTGGGTCACCTGGGAGTGGCCGACGGTACAGGTGTCGTACGCGTCCAGGACCGGTACGACACCGACATCGACGATCTGTGGTCGTCGATCACCGACCCCGAGCGACTGGCCCGGTGGTACGGCAAGGTCGAAGGTGACCTGCGTCCTGGTGGGGCCTTCACCGTGTACCTCGAGTCCGCCGACCTGGAGAGCATCGGGCGCGTCGACACCTGCGAACCACCGCGGCGACTCGAGGTCACCACCAGGGAATCGGACGAGTCCGCCCAACGAGGCAACGGCCCGCAACCCTTCGAGCAAACCATCGAAGCCACGCTCACCGCCGCCGGCCCGCACACCGTCCTGACCATCGAGATCCGCGGCCTGCCCCTCGACAAGATCGAGTACTACGGCGCCGGCTGGCAGATCCACGCCGAGAACCTCGCCGCCTACCTCACCCACCAGGAATCCACCAACACCGAGTCCCGCTGGTCCGAACTCGTCACCACCTACCAACAGCTGGCCTCCACCATCCGCTGAACCGAGGAACCGCGACCGGCCCCGAACCGCCCGCCGGTGGGCTTCGTCCGCGCCTGGTCTGCCCGCGATGGGATATCCCCTCGCGGGGCTGCGGCTGCGGGGACAGCTTGGGTCGCCGTGTGTTTCCGCGACGTTTCTTCCTGCCGATCCCTTGACCTGGCCATCGGATCTCGGCCACCTTGGTTCGCAATGGATTTACGAGTCATTTCCGAACCTGGTTCGTAAAGGGGTGCCGTGGCCATCGTGATCGGGGTTGTCACGCATGTGACGCACCAGGAGTTGTTTCACGATGCCGCGAGTACGCTCCGGGGCGTCGATCTGGAGTGGGTCAGCTACGACCACGAGGACGAGGTCCGCGACAAGGTCGCCGAGTTCCTCGGGACCACCCGGCTCGACGGGTTCCTGGCCGGTCCGGTCCCGTATACGGCCAGCCGTGAACTGCTCCCGCCCGGCCTGCCGGTTGGCGTGATTCGATCGTCGGCGCTCGACCTGACCCTCGCGCTCTACCGCGCCCAGGAGCGTGGCTGGGGTCGTACGCCGATCAGCATCGACACCTTTCCGGCCGAGGCGGTCGAGGCGGTCGCGACCGCACTCGAGCTCGACCAGGACCAGATCGATTGCTTGCCCTATGCACCGACCCAGTCGGTCGAGGACATCGTCGAGTTCCACCGTTCCGCGTATCACCGGTTCGGCGACCGCAGCTACGTGATCAGCGTGCGCGCCGCCGTACGTGAACTGCTCGACGGCCAGATCCCGATCATGAGCGGTATGCCGGTGCCGGCGACCATCCGGACCGAGTTGCACGAGCTCGCGCTGCGGATCGAGTCGGAGCAGGCGAGCGCCCAACGGTTCGCGGCCGGGGTCTTCCTCAGCTCGCAGTCCGCGGACGAGGAGCGGGCCCGGATCGGCCTGATGAATCTGTTGCTCAACACCCCCGAGTTCGCCGGCGCCTGGATCGAGAACCGTGGCCGGCGTGGCGTTGTCGTCTTCGCTCACAAGGCTTTGTTCGAGCGCATCACCCGCAACTGGGTCGCCGTACCAGCTCTGGCCGAGGCAGCCGCGGCGCTCGGCGTACAGGTCTCGGCCGGCTTCGGCGTCGGCGTGTCCGCCCGCAGTTGCGTCCTGCTCGCCGAGCAGGCGGCTGCCCGGGCCGAGCTCTCGAGCGAGCCTTGTGCGTATCTGTTCGAGGACAGCGGTGTGATCATCGGCCCGATGGGACCGGCCGGTGAGGCGCTGCGCTACTCCTACCGCGAGCACGGCGAGGACGTCGAACAGCTCGCGAAGTACGTCGGTCTCAGCGCCGTGACTGTGTCACGGCTAGCGGCGCTGGACCACGAACTGGAAGGCCGCGCGCTCTCGCCTGGAGAGCTCGCCGGCCATCTCGGCATCACGGATCAGAGCGGGCGCCGACTGATCCGCACTCTCGACGCGGGCGGCCTGGTGAGCGTCGAGGGCACCGCACAGCACCATCCGAAGGGACGCCCTACCCGTCTGTACCGACTACGCGTCGCCCAAGCGTTGAAGGGACAATCATGGAGCTCAACCGCCGCCAGATCCTGAAGTACGCCGGCCTCGTGTCCGAGCCGCTCGGTCCGGATGTCCTCGTCACGGTCCGCATCGACGGCGAGCTGCTGAAGGCCCGCATCCCCACGCCGTTCTCGTTGGGGCACGACAGCACGGTGTACGTCGGCTTCAACCCGGATCGCCTGCACTTGTTCGCTGCCGCCGACGGCACTGCCCTGCGAGCACCACAGCTTGCGTGAAGCAACCCCCATCGAGAGGAATGCTCTTGAGAGACCTTGAGAACGCGACCGTCGAGGTCGAGTTGCCGGATGACTTCGACGACTTCTGGGCGGCCGGCTTGGCGGACTGTGCGTCGTACCCGCTGGATCCTGTACTGACCGAGATGCCGTCGCTATCCACGGACGAAGTGATTGTCTACGATCTGCGCTACACGAGTTACGGCGGTCTGCGGATCGCCGGCTGGTATACCATTCCGCGCGAGGGATCCGCGCCGTACCCGGCACTGGTCACGATCCCCGGGTACATCTCCGAGCCGACCATCCCGAAGGAGTGGTCCGAGCTCGGGTACGCCGCACTCGCGGTGGCGCCCCGGGGCAAGCTCCGATCGAACACCGTGTTCAACCCGGGCTACCCCGGTCTGCTGATTCACAACATCGTCGACCACAACACCTACGGGTATCGCGGGTTCTACCTCGACGTGGTGCGCGCGGTCGAGGTGTTGCTCGATCGTCCGGAAGTCGACAATCTGCGGATCGGACTACAGGGATCGAGTCAGGGCGGTGGGCTCGGGATCAGTACGGCCGCACTGCTGCCTGACGTGATTCGTTGCGTTGCGGCGGGAGCGCCGTACCTGTGCGGGATCATGACGGCGCCGACGCTCACCCGGTCGTATCCGTACGAGGAGATCAACGAGTACCTGCGGCTGCACCCGAAGGACGCCGACCGGGTTCGGGAGTCGGTCGCGTACTACGACGGGCTCAACTTCGCGCCGAAGGTGCAGGCGCCGACGCTGCTGTATCTCGGGCTCGAGGACGACGTGTGTCCACCGGAGACCGGGTTCGCGCTGCATCGGGTGCTGACGTGTGAGAAGACATTGCACACGTACCCGAACTGCGCACATCACGCCGGACTGCCCGGAGTGATGCGGATCGTGGAGGACTTCCTTGCCGAACACCTCAAGCCGGGACGGTGACCGATGAACTTCGCTGACTACTGGGCGGTCGTCGACGAGGAGCTGGCCGCGATTCCTGGTCGGCCCGTGGTCGACCTGGTGCCGCAACGGGTCACGGCCGAGGCGACGAGCTACACCGTCCGGCTCACCAGCACCGGGCCGTACCGGGTGTTCGGGCATCTCAGCATCCCCACCGGTGACGGCCCGTTCCCCGCGCTGCTGCAGACGCCGCGCTACGGGAGCGTCAACCACGTCCCCCATCCGAACGACCGCAGCCGGTACGTCGTACTCGGCCTGATGCACCGTGGTCAGCGCCTGGCCGACGAGGGGTTCTCGGCGGCGTATCCGGGATTGTTGACAATGGGCATCGATGACCCGGCGTCGTACATCTATCGCGGGATCGCGGCGGACTGCTTGCGGGCGGCCGAGTTCTTGATGAGCCTGTCGGAGGTGGATCCCGCGCGAGTGGCCGTGAGTGGGGACGACCTGGCGGTGCTGACGGCGGCGCGGCGGCCCGGGTTCAGTGCGGTCCGGGTGACGGAGTTGCTGTTCTACCGGGCGATGGAGGCGCGGCTGAGGTCCAGTCACTACCCGCTCGAGGAGCTCAACGACTACCTGCGCGCGGGCTCCTCCCCGGAGATTGTTGACAATACGATTGCGTACTTCGATCCCGCCCGGCACGCGCCCGCGGTCACCGGCCGGTCGTTGGTCGCCGTCGAGGATCCCGATTGGTGTGCGTCGCTGATCGAGGCCCTGCCGGCCGCGGACGTCTATCAGCTGACCCACCTCGACGGCACCGACAACGACTTCCTCGACGCCTGGCTGTCCGAACTCTCCGGCGTCCCACCCCTCTCGAGGTTCATCACCACATGACCACCCCAGCCGGGGAGGCTTTCGGCGGGACCACACCAGCCCGGGAGGCTTTCGGCGGGACCACACCAGCCCGGGAGGCTTTCGGCATGACCACCTCACCCCGGAGGCTTTCGGCATGATCACTGCAGCCCGGAGGTGTCCGGCATGACCAATCCGTTCGGGGTGCGTTCCGTCATCAACGCATCCGCCACTTTGACGGTGCTCGGTGGGTCGTTGATGCCGCCGCCGGCGCTGAAGGCGATGGCTGACGCGGCCGCGCACTTCGTCGACCTGCCCGAACTGCACGACCGTGTCGGCGAACGCTTGGCCGAGCTCACCCACAACGAGGCGGCCTGCGTGACCTCGGGGGCTGCGGCGGCGATCACCCTCACCGTCGCGTCGTGTATCGGCGAGCCGGCGCAGGCGTTCCCGGCCGACGCCGAGGTGGTCATGTTCGCCGGCCAACGCAACGGGTACGACTACTCCGCCCGCATCACGGGTGCGCGCATCGTCGAGATCGGTCCGTCGATCGCCGAGCTGCAGGAGGCGCTGGTACGACGTCCCGCGTGCGTACTGTGGTTCGCCGGAGCCCACCTGGCCACCGGCGCGCTGCCGATCGAAGACGTCGTCCGAGCCGCCCGCGAACTCGACCCACCCGCCCCCAACACCTCGACCTCCAGCAGCTCGACCTCCAACAGTCCGACCGCCAACGGCGCGACCTCCAGCAGCCCAGCCCCCAATAACCCTAGCCCCGGCAGCCCGGCCCCCAATAGCTCGGCCCCCAACAGTCCGACCCGCAACAGTCCGACCCTCGTTGGGTCGGCGGCTGTGCCGGTGATTGTTGATGCGGCTGCTCAGATTCCTCCTACGTCTTCGCTGTGGCGGTTCACTCGTGACGTCGGGGCGGATGCGGTGATCTTCAGTGGCGGGAAGGGGCTGCGTGGACCGCAGGCCAGTGGGTTGGTGCTGGGGAAGCAGTGGATTGTCGACAGGTGCCGGGCCCATGCGTCGCCGAATCAGGAGATCGGGCGCGGGATGAAGGTCGGCAAGGAAGAACTGCTCGCGTTGCTCGCCGCGGTCGAGTGGACGCTCGAGCAGGACGAGGAGGCCGTCATCGCGGGCTACGAGCAGATTGTCGACAGGTGGATTGTCGGCCTCAGTGGGTTGCCGGGCGTGGTGGTCGCGCGCGGGTATCCGAGTGAGGCGGGCCAACCGCACGGGCGCGCCATCGTCCGATTGTCGACAACCTGCAAATGGACACGGGATGCGCTCGTACAGGCGTTGTGGGATGGGGATCCGCGGATCGCGGTCGGCACGTTCCGCGTACCCGACGACTCGATCGCGCTCAACCCGCAGACGCTGGAGCCGGGAGAGGACACAGTGGTTCTCGATGCCCTGGTCAGGTTGCTGAGCCGTGTCTCGTGAACCTGTACGGCCTAAGCTCTGGGGATGGCGAGCAAGCCGGATGAAACGCGTGACGGGGTTGACCTGACCAACCTGGACCAGCCGCTGTTCGACGGGGCGGACGCGACCAAGCGGGATCTGGTCGACTACCTGGACGCGGTGCACGAGCGGATCCTGCCTGAGTTGCGGAACCGGCCGTTGTCGGTGATCCGGATTCGGCCGGGCCAGCCGGCGTTCATGCAGAAGAACGTGCCCAAGTACACGCCTGACTGGGTGAAGACAGTGCCGGTGTGGGCGGAGGCGTCCAAGCGGGAGGTGTCGTACGCGTTGTGCGACGACCGGCGGACGCTGCTGTGGTTCGCCAATCAGCGGGCGGTCGAGTACCACCCGACGCTGGTGCGCGCCGACCGTTGGGACCACGTCACGCATCTCGTGCTGGACCTCGACCCGCCTGAAGGTGACGAGACGTTCTCGAAGGCGGTGCAGGCGGCGTTCCTGGTCCGGCAGGCGCTGACCGACGCCGGGCTGACGGGTGCGGTCAAGACCAGCGGCGCGAAGGGTGTGCACGTCATCGTTCCGATCGCCGATTCGGTGTCGACCGAGGACGCCGCGGCCGCGACCCGTGCGATCGCGGCCCGAGCTGAGCGGATCGACCCGGACGTGGCGACCACGGCGTACATCAAGGAGGACCGGCACGGGAAGGTCTTCGTCGACTCGACGCGCTCCGGTGGCGCGACGGTCGTTGCCGCGTACAGTCCGCGCGTCAGGCCTGGTACGCCGGTGTCGTTCCCGGTCGGGTGGGACGACCTGGACCGCGTCACGCCGCGCGACTTCACCGTCCGCACAGCAGTCGACCAACTCGGCGACGCTGACCGCTGGGCCGACCAACTCCCAGCACCCCAAACCCTCCCCGAAGACCTCCTTGAGGAAGGCCGAGGCATCCCCATCGCCCGCGTAATAGCCATGCATGAAGGCAAACGCCGCAAACGAGCCCGCGAAGCCGCCGAACACCCCAAGCCAGAGGAATAGGTCCTAGTGTCGCGTGTCGTTAGTTCCTGAACGGTTGGGTTCTTGAGATCACGGGGTATGGCGAGTCGTGCTGCTCCTGCGGTGGTGTTGGGTGATGGTGATCGGGAACCGAGATAGCCGAGCTCGATGCCGATCAGGTGCTTGACCAGCCCCAGCAGGTTGGTGCCGGCCGGCGTACGTCACGCTCGTCGAGCCCGTCCAGCACGGACACCAACCGATCTCTCGACGCCTGCAAGTAGCGCCGCAACTCCACGGCAAGGTCGGTTCCCGCGCGGCCTCCGATCGTTCATGGTCGACACCGTACGTCCCGCCACCGACAGCGCGCCACGGTCCGCGGAACCGGAGAAAGGACGGCGCTCACGCGGCCGGGGGGCCAATTCGCTGTGGTAATCTCAACGTCGCAGGCGCGGGTTCGAACCCGGTCGTAGGGCGCAGCGGCACAGCAAGCCGAAAGGGCAAGGCCCACCTACTTCAAGACCGAAGAGGGAGCGCCATGCCCAAGCTCGAAACCTACAAGAAGCAGGCGAAACTGCTCGTTCGCTGGCACCGCGAAGGGAACTTCTCGATCGGCGGTCGCATCCGACAGCTCGCGCGCTATCGCACGTTGTCCGACCGCGAAGCACTCGCGCTGAAGTTTCCCCTCACCGAAGCCCAAGAGATCATCGCCCTCGAAGCGGGCTGCGCCAGCTGGGCCGAACTCAAGGCGAGCACGGAAGCGGCCCCGCCCACCGGCGAGCAGCCGGAGACTCAGGACACGGCAGTCGCGCGCGCCAAACCGGTGCTGTACGTCGCCGACGTCGATGCCTCGGCCACGTTCTATCGGGACCAGCTCGGCTTCCGGATCGACTTCTTGCACGGCAACCCGCCGTTCTACGGATCGGTGTCGCGCGACGGCGCGACCCTGCACCTGAAGTTCGTACACGAGCCGGTGTTCGCGGGCGGTGCCGCGGAACGAGAGGGGCTCATCATGGCGTTCGTCGATACGCCGAACGTCCGCGAACTTTACACGGAATATCTGGCCGCTGACGCCGAGATCGTGCAGAAGCTGACCAAACAAGCGTGGGGCGGCACCGACTTCATCGTGCGCGACCCGGACGGCAACGCGATCGCGTTCGTCGGCTGAGGCTCGACGCGGCGAAGCGTGACCGGTTGCGGTCAATTGTGGTCAGTACGGCGAACTCCGCCGGTTTGCGCCGCCGTACGGTTCCAACCCGTTGCTCCGGCGACCTATTCTGGTGGTCGTGCGTACGACGGCCACCTTGTGCATGGCACTCTTCGCCATCACGATCGCTCTGGTTGACGACGAGCTCTAGTGGCGCGGATTTGACGCTGTTGGACGGTTCGCCTTGTTGAGGATCTGTGCGGCGGTTTTGGTCCAGATGAATGGGTGGGCGCGCTTGTTCCAGCCCTCGATGTAGGCGCGGAGCTTGCAGTTGAGGTCTTGGACCGATTTGAACACCCTGCGTCGCACTGCTTGGCGTTCGACCAGGCCGAACCAGACCTCTACGAGGTTCATCCAGGAGGCGTGGGTCGGGGTGAAGTGGACCTTGAACCTCGGGTTCTTCGCCAGCCATTGGCGGACGTTCTTGTGCTTGTGGGCGGCGCAGTTGTCCATGACCAGGTGCAACTCGACCGGCTCCCGGGTCTGCGGATCGATGGCGTCGCGGTAGGTCCGCTCGATCTGGCGCAGGAAGGCGAGGAACTCCTGGTGGCGGTGCTTGGGCTTCAGCGCCGCGGCCACCTGGCCAGTGGCGATCTCCAGGGCCTCGGCCTTCCACGGCTTGATCCCGTACGCCTTCCACGCCCGGGCCACGCTCTTGTGACTGATCTTGAGCTCACCGGCCAGCAACCGCGACGACCACTGTGTGACCCCGAGCTTCTTCGGCGGCGGCGTCAGCGTCGCGGTCACCACCGCCCCATGATCCACCTCACGGGGCCGTCCGGAACGGTCACGATCTTCCAGACCGGCCACACCACGAGCCAGATACCAGACCCGCCTTCACCGACCGCGACCGCAACCAGCCCTCAAGCAACTCCTGATCATCATCGCCCAACACCACCGCAGGAGCAGCACGATTCGCCATACCCCGTGATCTCGAGAACCCAACCGTTCAGGAACTAACGACACGCGACATTAGCTCTCGACGGCAGTGGTTAGGTCGAGGGCGCGTTGGCGGATGTCCGGGTGTGGGTGGTTGCGTAGGGCATGTAGTTGGTGGCGCCATTCGGGGGGCCAGCCGGCGCGGGGGGCTGCGGCTGCGATGAGGGCGTGGGCCAGGAGGCCGGAGGGTAGGTCGGTGGCTTGGGTCAGTGGGGTGGCGATGGCCAGGAGGGTTGGCGGGGTCCAGGCCGGCTCGGTTGCTGCGAGGCGGTTGCGGACCAACTCGGCGGCGGCCAGGGCGGCGAGCGGGCGATTGTCGACGATCTGACGCAACTCGGTCAGTTCGGCTGCCAGGCGCGAGGCCTGCAGAGCGGTGATCAGGAGTTCCAGGCGGAGCTGGAGGAAGTCTGGGCCGGTCAGCTCGGAAGCGATCGGCTTGAGGACTTGGCGGGTCTGTTCCGATCGGCCGGTCAGTTGGGTCGACAGGCGGCGTACCAGGAGGGTCAGGCGTTGGCGGGCGGGGTGGTCGCGGTCTGCGGTGGCGTTCGGTAGGTGCGGGTCGGCCTCGAGGCGGACCAGCGATCGGACCACGTCGATCAGGTCGTCCAAGCCGTCGGGCGGGTTGGTGGCCACGATGCCGACGAGTGCGGTGACGGCGTCGGACCAGATGGCGCTTCGGTTCGTCAGATCGGTGATGAAGTCGGCGCAGACGCGGGCCGCGGCGCGGTTGTAGCGGGCCCACTGCTGCAGCGCGAGCAGGGCCGGCCCGACGACTTCCGGCTCGCTCCGGGTCGTGACCGCGATCAACAGGTCCGCATACCGCGATCGGTAGGCGGTCGGTACGGCGTACGCCCGTCGCTCGGTCAGTACGACGGCCGTCGCCGCCGAGTCGTGGACAGCCTGCTCCAGCACCGCCCACGCGGCCGCGTCGTAGAGCAGGTACTGCGACACCGTGCTGGCGATCGCTGCCCGCACATCCCGATGCGCGGTCGGCCACGCCTCGGTCAGGATGGCGCCGGCGCCCGGCGCGCGCAGCTCTCCGAGTAGCCGGACGGCCTCCTTCCGGGAGGTCACTTTGGCGCCGTCCCCGGTCAGCAGCGGCTGCAGCAGGCGAGGCAGCAGACTCGGCCGAACATACCGTGCCGCGCGGGAGGCGGCGTACATCGCGACTCTCGCGCGATCGTCACCGGCGTGCGCGAGCAGCAACGGCAGAGCGAAATCCGGCCGATCGGTCCACGCCAGCGCGGCGAGCGCCGCCTCCTGAAGCAGGACATCGTCACTATCGAGGAACTGCTGCAGAACAGCCCCAGGTATGTGTCCCAGCGCCTTGACGGCCGAAGCCCGGTACCACTCGGGCATCCGTTCGTCACGGGCAGCACCGACGAGAAGCTCGGCGTACCGCGTCTGCTGGCGAGGGAGCCAGACCCGTACGGCGTAGTCCGGAACGTCCCAGGCCGGGCTGTTCCGGTCGAAGCGGCGGATCTGGTCCGCAGCGGCGAACACCGGGTCGAGAAGGTCGGTGTGGATCTCGGTGACCACCCACCAGACCGGATGCCAGCGAGCCATCCGGACATCGCGGTCGATGATCTGCGCAGTCCGGTCGTGACGCGTCCGCGGCGGATCCAGCCAGTACCTGCAGGCTTGCTGAACGGTGTTCTCCTGCTGCTCCGACCAGACAGCCTGCTCGAGCACCTCGTGCAGATGGGTCAGAGACCAGCCCCGGCGACCGAACGCGGCGGCCACGGCGAAAGCCAGCCCGAACTCGTTGCGCTTGGCCGCAGCCTCGATGGACGGCCGGAGTACGTCGTACACCTCGGTCTCACGGCCTCGGGGGAGACCGTCGATCAGCCCGTACAGGCTGAGCGAGCCACGGTTCTCGGACAACCGCGCATGCGCCCGTAAACCCCAGTCCAGCAACGCGGATCGGTTGCCCAGGGCACCTTGTACGACGGCATGCTCGGCCAGCGTGGCGAGCGCCCGCCGGGTCGCCCACGAGGTGTCCCGCGCCTCCAGGGCGTCGGTGAGCAGAGCCTGCAGCTGATCGACATGGTCGTCGCCGAGCAGCGACCGAGGTACGGCGGACAACGCATCGAGCACCGCCACCCGGACGCCGTCGCGGTCGTTGCGAACGCGCTCCGCCGCCCAGGTCAGGGCACTCGCCAGCTGGTCGCTCCGCCGTGACCGCCCCGCCGCGCGAATCACCGCGCGGTAGACACCGGCCCGGTAGTCCGCGTCCGGTCGTCGTACCTCAGACTCGAGTGCCGCGAAGGCCTCGTTGTACGGAAGGTGAGCCAGCACCCGCCAGCGGTAGAGCGTGTCCTCGGCGACGGCCGGGAGGTCGAGCATCCGCCGGGCCTGCTCGTGCCGCATCGCCCGCGGGAGGACGTCGAGCAGTTCGTCGGACAGCACGGCTTGGCCGAGGTCGACCGAGCTGGTGACGGCCTCGAAGATCGTCGTACGTCGAGACGGCGCCAGCTCGCGCAGGAGCTCAGTGAGATCCGGCCAGAGGACGCGACCGAGCGCAGTCAGTTCGTCGTTGGTATACCGGTGCAGGCGACGACGGAATGCCGGCGTCAACGCCTTCCCGACCACGACCTGCCGGTCGGGTGCGAGGACCAGCGCCAGCACCCGAGCCGGGTCGCGATCGGTCAGCCGGCCGAGGATGCCGAGCACCGCGACCGGGAGATCATGCGGCGGGATCGCCTGCTCGATGAGCGCGAGAACGGTGTCCGGGGCAACGTCGAGCGCGGCCGTGACACCGTGGCCGACACCGCGCCACCACTCGTCGCGGTCCTCGCCAGTCGGGAGCGTCCGCGTCGCGTACGCGAGCACCACTTCGGTATACCGAATGGCGAGCCGCCGCCAGCTCCCAGGCGTCATGCAATACGCCAGCTCGGGCAGCAGGCGCTCGACGGTCGTCCGGTCGGTGGCTTCGAGCAGGCCGGCGGCGGCCTCGTCGCCCCAGCGGGCCCGGTGCTCGTCGATGAGGCGGGTGGCGAGGTGCTCGCGCCGCGTCCGCCGTACCAGGGAGACGAGTTTGGTCCGCAGTGCCGCGGGTGCGTCGTCGTACAGGATCCGGAGGTCGTCGTCGGACACGGGTACACCTCGGGACACGGCGGCCAGCGCTCGGCTCTGGACCGCCGGCTCGGGGTCGCGCAGCATCCTGGTGACGTACGACGTCTCGCGCGCGGCCTCGGCGATCTGGAGACCGAGTGTCCGCTCGAACGCATCGCCCCGGCCCAACTCGTCGAGAAGCCCGGTCAGTTGTTGCGCCCGGCCACCGAGCAGCCGCGCCCGTTGCCCGTACGAGAGACCGTCGATCGACCGCAGTAGCTCACTCGCACGCATGGGCCAATCCTGCCGACTCCTGGTGTCAGGTCAGGACGGCAGGGTGGCGTCCAGCAGCAGCCCGGCGGCCTCGCGGGCGCGGATCGCGGGGTCGGGGGAGCCGGAGATCGCGGCGCGGGTGATCGCGCCTTCGCTGAGCAGGATGAGCGCTGTCCGACTGGTTGCAGAGGACAAGGTGGCCGACCTGGTTCAGCATCGCGCGGCGGTGGTCGGCCAGACGGTCGGGATCGGTCGCGTCGGCCTCCGCGGCGAGCTTGATCAGCGCCTGCCGGAAGCCTTCCTTGTGCTGCAGTGCCATCTCGGCGACCCGGGGCGAGACCGACCCGAACTCGCGGAACGCGTTGATGAACGCCGCTGGTTCGTGAGCTCGCGGTCGGCGCGGGTGCGGCCGTTGTGTTCCCGGAGTACGACCTCTCGCCGGAGGTCCGGTACCCGCACGCGCTCGAGCAGAACTACGCGGTGGCTCGCTGGATCATTGCCTCGGGCAAGGATCATGGCCTGGACGCGGAGCGGCTCGCGATCGCCGGCGACTCGGTCGGTGGCAACATGACCGCGGGGGTGACGCTGCTCGCCAAGGAGCGGGGCGACGTGAAGTTCGTCCAGCAAGTGCTGTTCTACCCGGTCACCGACGCCTCGTTCGACACCGACTCGTACAAGCAGTTCGCCGAGGGCTACTTCCTCATGCGGGACGGCATGAAGTGGTTCTGGGATCAGTACACGACCGACGAGAACGAGCGGAACCAGATCACCGCGTCCCCGCTGCGCGCGACCACCGAGCAGCTGACGGGCCTGCCCCCGGCGCTGGTGATCACGGGCGCGGCCGACGTACTGCGTGACGAGGGTGAGGCCTACGCCGCCAAGCTGCTCGAGGCCGGCGTTCCGACGACCGCCGTACGGTTCGCCGCGATCATCCACGACTTCGTGATGCTGGACGCGCTCCGCGAAACCCACGCGGCGGGTGCGGCCATCGAGCTGGCCATCTCGACGTTGCGGAAGGCCCTCAACTGACCTGCGCGAGTTCGGCGAACGCGGCGGCCAGCTTCGGCAGTGTGTAGTGGGCGTTGAGGCCACTCGGGTTCGGCAGGATCCAGACCCGGGTGGTGCCGATCAGCCGCTCCTGCCGCCCGATCTGGGCCGTCCGCTCGCCGAAAGCATCCCGGTACGCCGTGACGCCGACGACGGCCAGCCACTCCGGCCGATAGCGGAGCACCTTCTTCACCAGGTTCTCCCCGCCGGCCAGATACTCCGCCCGGGTCAGCTCATCGGCTCGCGCGGACGGGCGGTCGACGACGTTGGTGATCCCGAGCCGGTAGGTCAGCAGCTCAGCCTGCTCGGCCGGTTGCAACTGCCGCGGCGTGAACCCGCTGAGGTGCAAGGCCGGCCAGAACCGATTCCCCGGTCGGGCGAAGTGGTGCCCGGTCGCCGCGGACATCAGCCCGGGGTTGATCCCGGAGAACAGCACCCGCAGCCCATCGTTGATCACATCCGCCAGAGGCTGCACGCGCCACACAGTAGCTGTCAACCCAGGGTTGACGCTCCAAGCATCGTCAACCTAAGGTTGACGGCATGACTCCTGGACCGGATCTGCAGCAGCTCATCGACATCATCAAGGCCGACGCGGGGACCGACGACGAGCTCGAGCAGCTCGCGACCGCGGCGACGACGATCAGTGAACTGACCGGCACGAGCGACGCGGCGCTCGGGTTCTTCGTGGATCGGGCCCGCGGCGCGGGGAAGTCGTGGGTCGAGATCAGCGCGGTGCTCGGGGTGAGCAAGCAGGCCGCGCACAAGCGGTTCGCCGACTCCTGGACGACCAAGCCCGCCTTCAATCGGTACACCCAGCGCGCGATGGCCGTGGTGAAGGCCGCGGCGGACGTCGCCGGCGCAGACAACCACGACTACATCGGCACCGAGCATCTGCTGCTCGCGTTCTTCACCCAGCCCGAATCGCTGGCCACGAAGGCGCTGCTCCAGCACGGCCTCACCGAAGAGGGCGTCCGCGCGGCAGTCCACGAGGTCAATCCCGCCGAGGAGCCGACCGACCCGCCGAAGACGCTCGACGCCGCGCGACCTCCATTCACCCGGCGGACCGCACACGTACTGCAAGGAGCCGTAGGGGAGGCTCTGACGCTCGGCCACAACTATGTCGGCACCGAGCATCTGCTGCTCGCGTTCTACCGGGATCAGGGTGGCCTGGCGACGAAGATCCTGCTGGCGCAGGGCTTCGACGAGAGCGCCGCGTGGACCGCCCTCCGTGCACTGCTCGAGGAGGCCACGAAGTAGGTTGGCCGCATGCCTGACTGGTCTGCGCGGTTGAGTGAACTGGCGGTGGCGGGGGAGGTTCCCGGAGCGGTGCTCGGGATCTGGCACGACGGTGAGACGACGATCGCGCCGTACGGCGTCCTGAACGCCGGGACCGGGGTCGAGACCACCGCCGACTCGCTGTTCCAGATCGGCTCGGTGACCAAGCCGTGGACCGCCACGATGATCGTCCAGCTCGCCGCCGAGGGCCGGCTGACGCTGGACGATCCGGTGGTGAAACTGTTGCCCGAGGCACCGATTGATCCGCGGATCACGGTCCGTCACCTGCTCACCCACACCAGCGGGATCGACGGCGATGTGTTCACCGACACCGGCCGCGGTGACGACTGCGTCGAGCGGTACGTCGCTCTCCTTGCCGACGTCGACCGTCTCTTCGATCCCGGTACGGCGTACTCCTACTGCAACGCGGGATTCGTGCTGCTCGGCCGGATCATCGAGGTCCTCGACGGCTGCACCTGGGACGAGTCGCTCAAGGCCCGCCTGGTCGAGCCGCTCGGCCTGACGAAGACGGTGACCCTCCCGGAGGAAGCGATTCTGCACCGAGCCGCGCTCGGTCACCTCGCCAGTGACAGCACGCCAGTGAAGACGTGGCAGCTGCCCCGCAGTATCGGTCCGGCCGGGCTGATCACGGCGAGTGCGAGCGACGTACTCGAGTTCGCCCGGATGCACCTGACCGACGACCGCTACGCCGTCATGCAGGAGCCGCAGGTCCCGTACGCGGGTGGCATCGGAGGCTTCAACGACCTCGGCCTGGCGTGGCGGATCTACGACTGGGACGGCCGCCGGCTGTTCGGCCACGACGGTACGACGATCTCGCAGCTGGCGTTCCTGCGGATCGACCCCGAGGCCCGGCTGATCATGTGCCTGCTGACCAACTCCGGCAACGGTACGACGCTGTTCGAGCCGCTGGCCACCGAGGTCTTCACTCACTTCACCGGTGTCGCTCACCCGGCTCCACCGCAACCGATCGACGCCCCCATCGACGACCGCCATATCGGCCGCTTCGAACGGGCCAGCGTGCGGCTGGACGTCGTACGCCGGGAGGGCCGCCTGGTCATGATCTACCAGGCGACGGGCGACCGGCTGACGTTCACCGACCAGCCGTCGCACGAGTACGAGCTGCGCCAGACGGAGCCTGCCGACGGCGATCATTTCGTCACCCGGGAGGCGCCGACGCACCCGTGGATCCCGGTCACCTTCACTCCGACCCACGTCTTCACGTCAGGCCGCGTCACGCCCAGGGTCTGAAATACCGCGGGCGTTGCTGGGGTGAGCGAGCTAACGTCTTCAGGGTGACTAGTGCACCTGCTGAACTTCCCCGTAAGGCCGGTGACCTCCGGGCCGCCGGATATCTCCCTCGGTCGATCAAGGCCGAACTTCGTGACAACCTCCTGACAGAGCTCCGGGCCGGGCGTGATCCCTGGCCCGGCATCGTCGGATTCACCCGGACGGTGATTCCGCAACTCGAACGCGCCCTGCTCGCGGGCCATGATGTCGTCCTGCTGGGTGAGCGTGGTCAGGGCAAGACCCGGCTGCTGCGCACCCTGGTCGGCCTGCTCGACGAGTGGACCCCGGTGATCGAAGGGGCCGAGCTCCCCGAACACCCGCTCGACCCGATCACCCCCGCCTCGCGCCGCCGCGCCGCCGAGCTGGGCGACGACCTGCCGGTCGCGTGGCTGCACCGCAGCCTGCGGTACGCCGAGAAGCTCGCGACCCCGGACACCTCGGTCGGCGACCTGATCGGCGACGTGGACCCGGTGAAGGTGGCCGAGGGCCGCAGCCTCGGTGACCCGGAGACCATCCATTTCGGCCTGGTCCCGCGGGCGCACCGCGGCATCGTGGCGATCAACGAGCTGCCGGACCTGGCCGAGCGGATCCAGGTCGCGCTGCTCAACGTGATGGAAGAGCGCGACATCCAGGTCCGTGGGTACACACTGCGGCTGCCGCTCGACGTGTTGCTGGTGGCAACGGCCAACCCGGAGGACTACACCAACCGCGGCCGCATCATCACGCCGCTGAAGGACCGGTTCGGGGCGGAGGTGCGGACTCACTACCCGCTCGACATCGATGCCGAGGTGGACGTGATCCGGCAGGAGGCCGAATTCACCGCCGAGGTGGGCGAGCCGCTGCTGGAGGTGCTGGCCCGGTTCGTCCGGCATCTGCGGGAGTCGACCGCGATCGACCAGCGCTCGGGCGTGTCGGCACGGTTCGCGGTCGCCGCGGCCGAGACGATCGCCGCCGCCGCGTTGCGCCGCAGCGCGATCACCGGTGAGGAGCCGGCCGTCGCGCGTCCGATCGACCTCGAGGCCGTGCCCGCCGTGCTGCGCGGCAAGCTCGAGTTCGAGCCCGGCGAGGAAGGGCGCGAGATCGAACTGCTCGAGTACCTGCTGCGCCGCTCGGTCGCGGACACCGCGCGCGAGCGGTTCGCCGGCCTCGACCTCAGCCCGCTCGCCCACGCGATTGCCGATGGCAACCTTGTGACGACCGGCGAGCGAGTGCCCGGCCGCGACGTACTCGCGGCATTGCCCGAGCTGCCCGTGCTCCACGACGTCGCGGCCCGCGCCGGCGTCGAGCCGGACGAGTCGCCGGGCCGGATCGCCGCCGCGGTCGAGCTCGCCCTGGAGGCGCTCTACCTGTCCAAACGAGTCGCCAAGGACGCCGACGACGACACGACGATCTACGGGGTCTGACATGACAGTGTTGAATGCCGCGCCTCCGGCGCGGGGGTCATGGGGCTTTGACTCCCGGCCTTCCCTCGTCGCTCCGGTCGCTGCGCTCCCTGCGCTCCTCAGTCCAGGCCGGGAGGCCCCATGACCGCGTCGATACCGGAAGGCTGGTCCTACGGGCCGTGGCACGACGGGCCTGATCCACTGAAGGCGCCGGCGGATCTGCGGGACGCGCTGGACGAGATCGGCCGCGACGTGATGAGCGGTTCGTCGCCGCGGTCCGCGCTGGAGGAGCTGCTCCGGCGCGGTACCCGGAACACCCAGGGCCTGGACGATCTGACCCGGCGGTTGTGGGAGCGCCGCCGCGAGATCCAGCGGCGGCACAACCTCGAGGGCACGCTGCGGGACGTCCAGCGGTTGCTCGACGAGGCGCTCGAGGCCGAGCGGCACGAGCTGTTCCCGAACCCGTCCGACGACGCCCGGTTCCGGGAGGCTCAGCTCGACGCGCTCCCGTCCGGTACGGCGGCCGCCGTCCGGGAGCTGGCCAACTACGACTGGCAGTCGTCAGAGGCTCGGGAGAAGTACGAGGAGATCCGTGAGTTGCTCGGGCGTGAGTTGCTCGGGTCACGGTTCGAGGGCATGAAGGAGGCTCTGCAGCAGACCACGCCCGAGGACGTCGAGGCCATCAACGAGATGCTCACCGACCTCAACGCGTTGCTCGCGGCGCACGCACAGGGCCGGCCGGAGGTGCCGGAGCTGTTCGAGGAATTCATGGCCAAGCACGGCGAGTTCTTCCCGGAGAATCCGCGGAACGTCGACGAACTGATCGACGTCCTCGCGCAGCGGGCGGCCGCGGCGCAACGGATGCTGAACTCGATGACGCCCGAGCAGCGGGCCGAGCTGATGGAGCTGTCACAGCAGGCGTTCGGCAGCCCGCAGCTTGCTCAGCAGCTGTCGCAGCTCGACGCGCAGTTGCAGGCGCTCCGGCCGGGGGAGGACTGGTCCGGATCGGAGCGGATGAGCGGAGACGATCCGCTCGGTCTCGCCGATGGTGCGCGGGCGATGTCGGATCTCGCCGAGCTGGACGCATTGGCCGAGCAGTTGGCGCAGTCGTACCCGGGTGCGCGGTTGGAGGACATCGACCTCGACGCGCTCACGCGGCAGTTGGGTGACGAGGCAACGGTTGATGCCCGCCGGCTGTCCGAGCTCGAGCGGCAGCTTCGCGATCAGGGTTTGCTGGAACGGGCACCCGATGGATCGTTGCGGTTGTCACCGAAAGCCTTGCGGCAACTCGGTCAGACCGCGTTGGCCGACGTACTGCGGACTGCCCGGGGATCCGGTGAACGCGACGCGGCCAACGCGGGCGCGGCCGGTGAGCTGAGCGGGTCCACGCGGCAGTGGGAGTTCGGCGACACCCAGCCGTGGGACGTTCCGCGGACGGTGCGGAACGCCGTACTGCGGACGGCTTCGCGCAGCGGGTCCGTCAAGCTGGATGTCGCCGATGTGGAGATCGCGGAGACCGAGCATCGGGCCCGGGCCGCGGTCGCATTGCTGGTCGACACGTCCTGGTCGATGGTCCAGGAGGGTCGCTGGCTGCCGATGAAGCGGACGGCGCTCGCGCTGCACCAACTCATCTCGACGCGCTACCGCAACGACGCGCTGCAGTTGATCACCTTCGGCCGGTACGCCGGAGTCGTCGAGCTGCCGCAGTTGATCGGGATGGAAGGCACCTGGGAACAGGGCACCAACGCGCATCACGCCCTGCTGCTGGCCGGCCGTCACCTGCGCCGGCATCCGGACGCGCAGCCGGTCGTGCTGATGGTGACCGATGGCGAGCCGACCGCGCACCTCGAGCCGGACGGTACGGCGGAGTTCTCGTACCCGCCTGAGCCGGCGACGTTGCGGAAGACGATCTTCGAGGTGGACCGGCTGGCCAAGCTCGGCGCTTCGCTGACCGTGTTCCGGCTTGGTGATGACCCGCGCCTGAACGCGTTCGTCGACCTGCTCGCCCGCCGCAGTGGCGGGCGGGTGCTGGCGCCCGACTCGGACGGCCTCGGGGCCGCGGTGGTCGGCGACTACCTCCGCACTCGCCGGAGACTGTGAGCTGTGGGCACCTTGATAGGTGCCCACAGCAACATCATTCGATCAGGACCTGGCGGCCTGCGCTGCCTCGACCAGGTGCCGCAGGGCGGGGACGACCTCGTCGTACCCGCGCGTCTTGAGGCCGCAGTCGGGGTTGATCCACAGCTGCTCGGCGGAGGTGGTCGCGAGAGCGGCCTGGATCAGGGCGGTGAGTTCCTCGGTGCTCGGGACCCGTGGTGAGTGGATGTCGTACACGCCGGGCCCGACCCCGCGCCGGAAGCCGACGGCGGCGAGGTCCGTCAGCACCTCCATCCGCGAGCGCGCCGCCTCGATCGTGGTGACGTCCGCGTCCAGCCCGTCGATCCCGGCGATCACCGCACCGAACTCCGAATAGCACAGGTGCGTGTGGATCTGGACGCCCGCCGGCGCTCCACCGGTCGCCAGCTGGAACGCACCGACCGCCCAGTCCAGGTACGCCTTCTGTTCCGCGGCCCGCAGCGGCAGCAGTTCGCGCAACGCAGGCTCATCGACCTGCACGATCCTGATCCCGGCCGCGTCCAGGTCGGCCAGTTCGTCGCGGAGCGCCAACGCGACCTGGTCGGCCGTGGTAGCTAGCGGCTGGTCGTCCCGGACGAACGACCACGCCAGGATCGTGACGGGTCCGGTCAGCATCCCCTTCACCGGCCGCTCGGTCAGGGACTGCGCGTACGACGCCCACGACACGGTCATCGGGGCCGGTCGCGACACCTCGCCGTACAGGATCGGCGGACGGACGCAGCGGCTGCCGTACGACTGCACCCAGCCTTGTTTCGTGGTCGCGAAGCCATCCAACTGCTCGGCGAAGTACTGGACCATGTCGTTGCGCTCGGGCTCACCATGCACGAGTACGTCGAGCCCGAGCTCCTCCTGCGGCCCGATCACCCGTGCGATCTCGGCCCGCATCCGCTCGTCGTACGTCGCTGAGTCGATCCGACCGACCCGCAGGTCGGCGCGCGTCCGGCGAATGTCCGCGGTCTGTGGAAAGGAACCGATCGTGGTGGTTGCGAGCGCCGGCAGCCCGATCGACTCCTGCGCGGTACGGCGTTCGTCGTACGACGGCCGCTGTCGATCCGCGGGACGAATCGCGGCCGCCCGGTCGCGGACCGCCTGTTCACGGGCAAGGCCGGACTCCTCGACCGGTCCGCCGGGCGGGTTGCCGAGATCGACCAGGACCCCTTCGCTGAGGGCCCGGCCGAGTACGACGACCTCGTCGACCTTCTGCCGTGCGAACGCGAGCCGCTCGCGGACGCGCGGATCCAGCTCGTCCTCGGCCTCCACGTCGTACGGGACGTGCAGTAGCGAGCAGGAGGTGGAGACGACCAGCTGCCCGACCGAGTCGAGCAACTTCGCGCAGGTGGAGAGTGCGTCGCCCAACGGCGTGCGCCAGACGTTGCGGCCGTCGACCACTCCGGCGACGACGGTCTTGCGCCGCAGACTCGGCAGTACGGCGAGTTGGTCGACGAGTCCGGGGGCGGACACGAGGTCGACCGCGAGACCGTCGATGGCGGTCGACGTCAGTACTGGCAACGCGGGGCCGGGGTCACCGAAGTACGTCGCGACCAGGAGTCGTGGGCGGTCGGTGAGTGTGGCGAGGCGGTCGTAGGCGCGACGGAGAGCGTCGAGCTCGGCGGGGGTGCGGTCCTGGACCAGGGCCGGCTCGTCCAGCTGCACCCATTCCGCTCCGGCGGATTCGAGTTGGTTGAGCAGGTCGGCGTACGCATCCAGTAGGCGGTCGAGCAGGCTGAGCGGTTCGAACCCAGGCGTGACGGACTTCGAGAGCAATAGGAAGGTCATTGGTCCGATCAGGACCGGGCGGGTGTCGACGCCGAGCTCGCGTGCGGCCGCCAGGTCCTCGAGCGGCTTGGTCGCGTCGAGCTGGAAGACGGTGTTCTCGGTGAGCTCGGGGACCAGGTAGTGGTAGTTGGTGTCGAACCACTTGGTCAGCTCCAGCGGCGCGACCTCGTCCCGGCCGCGGGCCATCGCGAAGTACGTGTCGAGCTTGGAGAGGCCTCGGAAGCGGTCGGGGACGATGCCGAACAGTTGCACGTGGTCGAGCATCTGGTCGTAGTACGAGAAGGTGTTGCCGGGGAGTACGTCGAGGCCGCGGCCGGCCAGGTCGTGCCAGGTGTCGGCCCGTAGCCGGTGGGCGGCTGCCTCCAGCTCGGCCGCGTTGCTGTCGCCGGACCAGTACTTCTCGACGGCCTTCTTGAGTTCGCGGGCCGGGCCGATCCGTGGGTAGCCCAGCACAGTCTTCATGGTGTTCACGTCTCTCTCCTCGCGAGCGTGCCGATGGTTCGGCGGATCGCGGGGAGACCGTGCCGGTGGGGTCGGTTGGATGCGGCCGACCGGGCAGGGTCCTCCCACGAGACCACCGTTCCCGCGCGCACCGGGTTGGTGAGCGCACCGGCGGCAGGTCTTCGGACTCACGGGCGGACCGGTCGCTGACCGGTGGACCTACTGGCCGTCGCTTCCCGGACGCTGGGCGTTCAGTGCTTGTGACGGCGGTCGTTCCCGTTCACCGCTGCGGGGCAGTCCCGGATTCCCACCGGGTTCCCTCTTGCCTCGCGCGATCACAACCACATGACCACGCGAACCGTCGGCGTACCCGAGCGTACGCGCGCCGGCCGCGAACCGCCGTACGTCGAGACGAACGCCACTACCGCAGTCGTCGAGCGATCTTCTGATCCGGGGTCTTGTCGTGGAGGAGGGCGGCGAGCAGCTCGATCCCGTCGACGAGCCGGGGACCCGGGCGGGCGAAGTACCCGTTCGCGTCGACCGCCCACACCGGGATGCTCGGTGGGAGGAGATTCGAGAGGTCTGCTGTCAGTCGGACGGCACCGTCGAGGTCGTACCCACACGGAGCTGACACGATCACGTCGGGGCGCGCACCACCGACCTCCTCCCAGGTGATCGGGGTCGAACGCTGACCCGCGGCGCCCAGGACGTTGGTGCCACCCGCCAGCGCCACCATCTCCGGCAACCAGTGTCCTGGCGCGTACGGCGGATCCGTCCACTCGAGCAACGCCACCCGCGGCCGCGTGCGGTTGGCTCGGACTGCCGCGGCGCGGAGCCGGCGACGGAGGTTGTCCAGGAGCGGGGTGGGGTCGCGGTCGATTGCTTTGGCGATGGTTCCGATCGAGGTGAGGACGTCTTCGAGGTTGTGTGGATCGGTGGTGACCACCTCGGCTTGGCAGCCCAGATAGCTGAGGGCGTCGGCTACTTCGGTCACGTCGATCGCGCAGACCTTGCACAGGTCCTGGGTGATGACGACATCCGGGTCGAGTTCGCGCAAGGCACCCGCGTCGAGGTGATAGAGATCCTCGCCGGCTGCGACCCGCTGCCGGACGAACGCGTCGATCTCACCCGGCGTCAGTCCCTCGGGGAGTGCGGTCGTCGACACGATCCGCCGTGCCCGCGCCGCCGCCGGATAGTCGCATTCGAACGTCACGCCGACCACATCATCACCGGCACCCAGCGCAAAGCAGATCTCGGTCGCAGACGGCAGCAACGAAACGATCCGCACCCAAGGACCCTACCCGCCACCCCGCCCCCGCAAGCCCCGCGCCCCGATCCCGCAAGCCCCCACGACCACCACCTCGCAACCCTCACGACCCCCGGCCGGCAGGCCTCACGACCCGCCCCGAAGGGCGGGTGACCCTTGCGGAAAAGTCCTGTTTGGGTTGGCGCGAGGATTCCTTGGTGAACGCGACGATTGTCTTGCGTTGTCAATGAGGGAAGGGTTTTCCGGCCTTCGACCTGTGGGCAGGGTCACGTCGGCATCGTGAGACCAGTGTTCAACTGGACTGGTTTTCTGGCTTACCCTGAAAAGACGCCCCCGCCACCGGAGTCGATGGGCCAGCGGACCACACGCCGCGACTCACCAGCACCGCCCGCAACCTTGGGAGTGACAGTGCCGAAACTCGTCTACGACTTCGCCGAAGGCAACAAGGAGATGAAGGACCTGCTCGGCGGGAAGGGGGCGAACCTGGCCGAGATGACCAACCTCGGCCTGCCCGTTCCGCCCGGTTTCACCATCACCACAGACGCCTGCCGCGCGTACCTCGCAACCGGTTCGTGCCCGCCGGAGCTGGCCGACGAGATCGACCACCACGTCGACCTGCTGCAGGAGAAGATGGGCAAGAAGCTCGGCCAGGCCGACGACCCGCTGCTGGTCTCGGTCCGGTCCGGTGCGGCCGCGTCGATGCCCGGCATGATGGAGACGGTTCTCAACGTCGGCCTCAACGACGACTCGGTGAACGGGCTCGCACATCAGTCCGGCAGCCCGCGCTTCGCCTGGGACGCGTACCGCCGGCTGATCCAGATGTTCGGCAAGACCGTGCTCGACATGAAGGGCGATGTCTTCGAGGACGCGCTCGAAGCGGCCAAGCAGGCGAAGGGCGCCCGTACCGACCTGGAGCTGGACACCCACGACCTGCAGGCCCTCGTCAAGACCTTCAAGCAGGCCGTGCACGAGCACACCGGCCGCGAGTTCCCGCAGGACCCGCGGACCCAGATGGACCTCGCGATCGAGGCCGTCTTCGGCTCGTGGAACTCCGACCGCGCGATCCTGTACCGCCGCCAGGAGCGGATCGCCACAGACCTCGGTACGGCGGTCAACATCTGCTCGATGGTGTTCGGCAACCTCGGCATGGAGTCCGGCACCGGCGTCGCGTTCACCCGCGACCCGTCGAGCGGCCAGCCCGGTGTGTACGGCGACTACCTGCAGAACGCGCAAGGCGAGGATGTGGTGGCCGGCATCCGCAACACGGTTCCGCTGGCGGACCTGGAGCAGATCGACAAGACGTCGTACGACGATCTGATGGCGATCATGGCCAAGCTCGAGGGGCACTACCGCGACCTGTGCGACATCGAGTTCACCGTCGAGCGCGGCAAGCTGTGGATGCTGCAGACCCGGGTCGGCAAGCGGACCGCGGCGGCGGCCTTCCGGATCGCGACCAGCCTGATCGACGAGGGCGTGATCGACACCGGCGAGGCACTGCGCCGGGTGAACGGCGCGCAGTTGGCGCAGCTGATGTTCCCGCGGTTCGACGCGGACGCGGACAAGGAGCTGATCACCAAGGCGATCGGCGCGTCGCCGGGTGCGGCCTCGGGCAAGGTGGTCTTCACCTCGGCCGCCGCGGTCGAGGCGGCCGACCAGGGCGAGAAGGTGATCCTGGTCCGGCGCGAGACGAACCCGGACGACCTGCACGGAATGATCGCGGCGCAGGGCATCCTGACCAGCCGCGGCGGCAAGACCTCGCACGCGGCCGTGGTCGCCCGCGGCATGGGCAAGACCTGTGTCTGCGGCGCCGAGGAGCTCGACGTGAATGTTGCCCAAGGCACCATCAAGGTGAACGGCACGGTGCTCGAGGCCGGCGAGCTGATCTCGATCGACGGCACCACCGGCGAGGTGTTCCGCGGTGAGGTCCCGGTCGTCCCGTCGCCGGTCGTCCAGTACTTCGAGGGCACGCTCGCCCCGGACGCCGGTGACGAACTCGTGGCCGCCGTACACCGGTTGATGACGCATGCCGACGAGGTACGGCGGCTCGGGGTACGGACCAATGCGGACACCGCGGACGACGCGGCCCGGGCGCGCCGGTTCGGCGCCGAGGGGATCGGGTTGTGCCGGACCGAGCACATGTTCCTGGGGGAGCGGCGGGAGTCCGTCGAGCGGCTGATCCTCGCCGACAACGACGCCGATCGGGACGCGGCGCTGGCCGAGCTCGAGCCGTTGCAGCGTGGCGACTTCCTGGAGTTGCTGACCGCGATGGACGGGCTGCCGGTGACGATCCGGCTGATCGACCCGCCGTTGCACGAGTTCCTGCCCTCGATGGAGGACCTGGCGGTCAAGGTCGCGCTGGCTCGCGAACGGGGTGAGGACCCGGGACGCGACGCCGCGTTGCTCGCCGCGGTCGAGCGGCTGCACGAGGAGAACCCGATGCTCGGCCTGCGTGGTGTCCGGCTCGGGCTGGTCATCCCGGGGCTGTTCGCGATGCAGGTACGTGCGATCGCGTCGGCCGCCGTCGAGCTTCGCGAGCAGGGCAAGGATCCGCAGCCGGAGATCATGATCCCGCTGGTCGGCGCGGTCCAGGAGCTGCAACTGGCTCGCGACGAGGTGGAACGTGTGCTCACCGAGGTCGTCGGGGACTCGGACATCCCGATCGGCACGATGATCGAGCTGCCGCGGGCCGCGGTGCTCGCGGACCAGATCGCCGAGGCGGCCGACTTCTTCTCCTTCGGGACGAACGACCTCACTCAGACGACGTGGGGCTTCAGCCGCGACGACGTCGAAGGCGCGTTCTTCTCCCAGTACCTGGAGAAGGGCATCTTCGCGATGTCGCCGTTCGAGTCGATCGACCGCGAGGGAGTCGGCGCACTCGTCCGTACCGGCGTCGACCGCGGCCGCGCCGCCAAGCCCGACCTCAAACTCGGCGTCTGCGGCGAACACGGCGGCGATCCCGACAGCATCCACTTCTTCCACGAGGCAGGCCTCGACTACGTCTCCTGCTCCCCCTTCCGAATCCCCGTAGCCCGCCTGGAATCCGGCCGCGCCGCCCTCGCCTAACGGCCGTACCCGGAACGGCCGGGGTTGGGGAGGTCCCGAATCGGGCAGGAATCCTCCCCGCTCCGGTCACCCGGGGGCCTTGACAGCGGAGCCGCGTGACGGACTGTAGAACCGGATCCGGCCTTTGATGGACGCGGCGGGCGGGTTGGTTACGAAGGGTTATGTGACTCAACTGTCTGCAGCAATTTCCTTAACCAACCCCTTGCGTAAGCGCTCTCCTGGTGGCGAGAATGTGCGGGCGGGAAGGGCGATCACTCGTCGACTTTCGGGTCTGACCTGAACCAGCCGCTGTGGCGGCTCGTGACTCCCTTCCCGCACCAAATCCTCTTGTTTTCAAGGCCGATGTAGGGTTTCGGCATGGCCCTTTATGTCGTGCAGCTGCGCTTCGACCTCGCCGAGTCAGACCGCCGGATGGCCGTCCGTCCGGCGCACCGTGAGTACCTCACCGAGCTGAAGACCGCCGGCAAGCTCGTCGTCGCCGGACCTTTCGCCGACCAGACCGGCGCCCTCCTCGTGTACGACGTCGCCGACGAAGCCGAACTCCGCGACATCCTCGCCAAGGACCCCTACACCCCCGCCAACGTCGCCGAAATCGCCACCCTCGCCGAGTGGGAACCCCTGTTCCCCCTCAGCTGATCGACGCCAGCAACTCGAGGACCTTCGTCCACCCCTGGAGCAGCGCGGACTCGTTCGCGGCGTGGGTCCCGCCTGTGTCGAACGGCTCCGCCTGCCCGGGATAAACGAACTTCGATCCGTGCGGCAGGTACGGCGCGCCGCCGATGCTGTGCCCGGCACCTTGCACGACCAGCGCCTCATGCGGGAACCGGCGGTTCGCCTGGTCGAGTTCGTGCACGATCAGTGGCGCCGCGAAGTTCGACTCCCACAACCGGTCGTCGGACCCAGCGACCGCAAGGACCGGGCCGTCGATGTGGTCGACAGGAATCAGGTCTTTGAGCACGGCTTGCCCCCGCAGTGTCCAGGCAACGCCGTCCGGGCGCGGGGACGACTCGTGGACCACCGAGGCCGGCGCGTAGAGAACAGCGCCGTGCAGCAGTTGAGGGAAGTCCTGTGCCACCAGGAGCGCAGCCTCGGTGCCACGTGACGCGCTCATCACGATCACGTGCGCGGGATCGACGCCAGGGCGACAGGACGGTCCACGTGAACGACCGCCTGGTCAGCGCCCGATGAGCACCCGGCCGCGACCAGGCAAAGGACCAGCATGCTCGCGCGGATCCGGTGCATACCCGAATGGTCGCGCGGTTCCGGTTCACCGAGTTGTCAGATGTCGGCTGGTTCCAGGTTTAGGTGGTCTACGTAGGCCCAGAGCCAGACTAGGGGGGCGAGGACCAGTTCTGGTTCGTTGTCCTCGTCGGCGATGAACAGCATCGAGGCTTCGCCGTTGGCGATGTCCTCGATGACCGCTTCGCACAGCTCGAGGGCGAGCTCGAACGGCAGCAGGCGCGGCCCGTTCTCCCAGCGCGGCTCGGGGAGCGGGAGCACCGGCGCTTCGTCGGTGCCGCCGAGTTCGACCGAGACCTTCTGCAGTTCCTCGTAGAGGTCGAAGGTGATCAGTCCGGCGAGTGGGCGGCCGTCGAGGCCGATCAGGTACGGGTCGTCGGAGCCGTCGCGGAAGTTGTCGCGGATGTCCGGCAGCGCGGCCCTCAGATCGGAGGCTTCCAGGTACGGCGCCTCGCCCGGCTCCTCGTCGGCCTCGACCTCGACGAGCCCGCTGCGCATCCGGTCGAAGTCGTGCAGGAGGTCGTTCAGTTCGTCGTACGCGCCACCGCCGGGAGCCTTCTGCGCCCGCGTCTCCAGATCCCGCAGGTGCTCGACCAGGTCGTCCTCGAAGTGCAGCTCGTAGCGCGGCAGGTGCGCCTCGCGGCCGGCGTTGATCTGCGCGACGAGCTGGGTCGACACCGGCCCGAGCCGCTCGGCCAGCACCTCCAGCGGCGTGGTCGGCTTCTCCTCATCGTCGTGCGCGCAGGAGTCGTCCTCGACCTTGCCCTCGCCCTCCATCGCGAGCAGCACCTGGAACGCCGGGAACGCGACCAGCGCCGCGGTCGCCATCATCCCGTCGCCGATCAGCATCAGCGGGTTGCCGCCGGCCTCGGTCCGGCGCAGATGATCGGGCATCAGTACGGCGGCCTGCTCGACGTTCACCTGACTCGCCAGCGACGAAAGCCCGTGGTCGCCGTCGACCCCGAGCAGCTCGACCAGGCGCTCCGAGCTCATGTCGAAGTTCGAGCGCAGGTAGTACCGCAGCCAGCCCGCGTCGACCGGGCTCGCCAGCAGCTCCGCGATCCGCGCCCGGAAGTCGGCCAGGTCCGCGATCGCGAGCACCACCAGCACCGGCTGGTCGCCGTCACCGATCACCAGCGGCCGGGTGTCGCCGTTGTGGAATCCCTCGATGACCTGGTGCAGGCTGTCCGCGGCTGCCTCGAGCGGCCACGACTCCGCCTCGAACTCGCTGACCACCGCGGCGGAGGTGTCGTAGGGCATCTGCTGATCCTCTCCTGGCGGCGGGAGTTGGAGTAACTGTAGGCGGCCGTCGTTTCGACGGACGGTAGTGGGTGGGTCCGTCGGGGGCCGGTGTGGGGGCCGGCGTGACATTGGCTACGCTGGCACCGGCGGGTCGATGCAGAGGTATCTCACATGTGAGATAAGGTCCGGCGCATGACCGATGACTACCTGAGCCGGATCGGAAATCTCATCCGGGACGCCCGCAAGCATCGCGGCTGGACGCAGACGCAACTCGCGGAAGTACTGAACACCAGCCAGAGTGCGGTGAACAGGATCGAAAAGGGTCATCAGAACCTCACCCTCGAGATGCTCGCCCGGATCGGCGAGGCACTCGACTCCGAAATTGTCTCTCTCGGCGGCGGGCCGGTCCACCTCCGCGTCGTGGGCGGATTGCGGTTGTCCGGGTCCATCGACGTGAAATCGAGCAAGAACGCCGGTGTCGCGCTGCTGTGTGCCAGCCTGCTGAACAAGGGCCGTACGACGCTGCGCAAGGTGGCCCGGATCGAAGAGGTCAACCGGCTGCTCGAGGTCCTGAACTCGATCGGCGTCCGGACCACCTGGCTGAACGACGCCGGCGACCTGGAGATCGTCCCGCCGGCCCACCTCGACCTGGCCGCGATGGATGCCGAGGCGGCACGGCGTACCCGCTCGATCATCATGTTCCTCGGCCCGCTGCTGCACCGCGAGGACACTTTCCAGTTGCCGTACGCCGGTGGCTGCGACCTGGGCACGCGGACCGTCGAGCCGCACATGGCCGCGCTGCGTCCGTTCGGGCTGGAGGTGAAGGCGACCGGCGGTGAGTACCACGCGGTGGTGAATCGGGCGCTGAGCCCGGGCAAGCCGATCGTGCTGACCGAGCGCGGCGACACCGTGACCGAGAACGCGATCATGGCCGCGGCCCGGTACGACGGTGTCACGGTGATCCGCAACGCCAGCTCGAACTACATGGTCCAGGACCTGTGCTTCTACCTCGACCTGCTCGGCGTCAAGATCGACGGCGTCGGTTCCACCACGCTGACCGTGCACGGCAAGGCCGAGATCGACGTGGACGTCGACTACGCGCCGTCCGAGGACCCGATCGAGGCGATGAGCCTGCTCACCGCGGCGATCGTGACCGGCTCGGAGATCACCATCCGGCGGGCGCCGGTGGAGTTCCTCGAGATCGAGCTCGCGCTGCTGGAGGAGATGGGCTTCGACTACAGCCGCAGCGACGAGTACCTGGCCGAGAACGGGCGGACCCGGCTGGTCGACCTGACCACCCGGCCCTCGAAGCTGCACGCGCCGATCGACAAGATCCACCCGATGCCGTTCCCCGGCCTGAACATCGACAACCTGCCGTTCTTCGCGGTGATCGCGGCGAAGGCGACCGGTCAGACGCTGATCCATGACTGGGTCTACGAGAACCGGGCGATCTACCTGACCGACCTGAACAAGCTCGGCGGCCGGGTCAAGCTGCTCGACCCGCACCGGGTGATGGTCGAAGGCCCGACGCACTTCTCGGGTGCGGAGATCATGTGCCCGCCGGCGCTGCGCCCGGCCGTGGTCACGCTGATCGCGATGATGGCCGCGAAGGGTACGTCGGTCCTGCGCAGCGTCTACGTGATCAACCGCGGCTACGAGGACCTCGCCGCCCGGCTGAACTCGCTAGGCGCCCAGATCGAGACGTTCCGGGACATCTGAGTCCTGGACGTCTGAGTCCTGCAGGAAGGCGACGGCCTCGGTGATCACTTCCGGATCGGCCAGGATCCGGCTGTGACCGAGGCCGCTCGTCGGCAGGAAATGCGCCCGCGGCCCGTAGGCCCTCAAGAGCACTCGCGCCTGCTGCGGATCAACCACGTCGTCCTCGTCGTTGTGGATCACCAGCAGATCGATGTCGCCGGTGGCCACCGAGAACCGGGTCCAGATCCCGTCGTCGCCATCGAAGTACCCGCGCTCGATGCGGCGCCGGAGCTCTCGGTTGATCTTCGGGCCCAGACCCAACTCGCGGCAGAAGGTGTCCGCCAGGTAGGCGAACTCGGCGACGCCGCTGATCGTGACCAGCCGGCGGGCGGCGACCCCTTCGCGGACGGCGTACAGGGCGAACGGTACGCCGAGGGAGTGGGCGATCACGCCTTCGAACGGGCCGTGCCGTTCCTCCAGTCCGCGGATGATGCGCTGGTGGCCGAGGATCGACACGATCGGCCCCGCGGAGTCGCCGTGGCCGGGAGCGTCGTACGAGACCGGGCTGTAGCCGAGCTCGAGCAGCTTGGTGACGAACCCGGCGTACCTGGACGCGCGGGAGCGCCAGCCGTGCACGAGCAGCACCGGCCGGCGGCCGTCGCCCCACGCGTAGGTGACGACCCCGTCGACGACCTCGATCCGCGCGGCCTCGTGGATCTTGCGCTCGGAGTCGCGGACCTGGCCACGGGCGAAGGGACGGCGCCAGAGTGCGAACGCGAGGCGCCCGGCCAGCCGGGGTGACAACGATCCGATTGTCGACAATCCGGTCCTGACCAGCTTCTTCATGGCGCTCCTCGGCTGCGTGGCGTTGACTCTGGCAAACTATACGAACGGTCGTATTATTAGTTTGTCAGAGCGCGAACGTCAACACCACTAGGATCGGGAACCGTGGAGAAGGTCGACGGACGGCTGGTGCGGGGTGACCAGACCCGGCGCGCCGTGCTGCGCCGGGCGGTAGACATCGCATCGGTCGACGGACTCGAAGGGCTGTCGATCGGGCGGCTCGCGACCGAGCTGGGGATCAGCAAGAGCGGGCTGTTCGCGCACTTCGGCTCGAAGGAGGAGCTGCAGCTCGCGACGATCCGGGCCGCGCGACGGATCTACGCCGACAACGTGGTGACGCCGGCGTTCGAGGTCGAGCCCGGGCTCGGGCGGGTCTGGGCGTTGAGTGCGCACTGGCTCGACTACTCGCAAAGCCGGGTGTTCCCGGGCGGGTGCTTCTTCCAGAAGGTCTCTCACGAGTACGCGGCCCGTGGGGGAGCGGTGCAGGACTCACTCGCCGCCGTGCATCGCGAGTGGATGGATCTGATCGAGACCATGATCGGCGAGGCGATCGAGCGCGGCGAGCTGGCCGGGGATCCGAAGCTCCTGGCCTTCGACCTCAACGCGTACTACGAGGCCGCGAACCTCGCGTCGATCCTGCATGAGGACAACACGACCTACGATCAGGCCCGTCATGCGGTCCGCTTCCGTCTCGAGTCAGCAGCCACCGCGGGCACAGCCTTGCCCTGGTGAGGTTGTCGGTGGGCTTCTCTAGGTTTGCGGCATGCGGCCTCAGGTGGTGGCTCAGGTGGCGGTCTCGCTGGACGGGGTGACGTCGGGGTTCGACGTCGACCTCGCGCGGTTCTACGCGCTCGCGACCTTGTGGCAGGAGGACGTCACGCTGGCCGGCGCCGACACGATCCTCGCGCAGGAGGTCGCCGTACGGGCCGCTCCACGGCCAGGGCCGAAGCCCGATGGTCCGTTGCTCGCGGTGGTGGACAGTCGCGCGCGGGTCCGCGAGTGGGAGACGCTGCGACAGCTCGGCTACTGGTCCGACGTCCTTGCCTTGTACGCCGATCAGACGCCGGCGCGACCGCCTGATGCGACGACCCGCGAGCTCGTCACCGGCTACGAGCACGTTGACCTGGCCGAGGTGCTCGATGTCCTCGGTCGGCGTGGGGTGCAGACGGTTCGCGTCGACTCCGGCGGTGCGCTCGTCAATGCGCTCCTCGACCTCGGGCTGGTCGACGAGCTCGCCCTGCTGGTCCACCCGGTGCTCGTTGGCACCGGCCGACGCTGGTGCGACACCCGGAAGCTGACCCTTCACCCGGTCGGCACCGAGGTATTCGGGGGCGGCGTCGTCTGGCTCCGCTACTGCGTCTCCACCTGACGCCCGATGGAGACCGCTCTGGCGACTCACGCCCCTCAGGTGAGATCGTCAGAGCGGCCGGCCTCCAGGCGTGACCACTGCGAGATGGGGCGGCCGTTGCCGGTCAGGCCACCGACCTCCCACTGCTGCGGCCAGCCGTCGGGGGAGTCCTCGTGCACTTCCTGGCGCCCGTACACGGTGAGGTCCATCAGCGAGTAACTGTTGTCCATCACCTCGACGCCGCGGATGGTGGTCCACCAGGTATCGAACACGCGATCGCCGTCGCGGACGTAACAGACCAGGTGCATGTTGCCGATCTTGCGCCCGACGAGGAGTTCGTCGAGGGAGTCCACGGCCGAGTACCACGGCATCGTCCAGCCCATGAAATCGCGGTAGCGGCGGCTCTCGTCGTACGGGCCCTGGCAGAAGACGGCGTCCGTGATGTCGCGGGAGTGCAGGTAGGACAGTTCCGCGACGTTGCCGTTGCACCACGTGCAGCCCTGGCACTGCTCGGCCGCGGGGTGGCCGGGGTGCCACATGAAGTAGTAGGCGATGAGTTGCTTGCGCGCCTTCTCGCGTACGCGCAGAGCGTCCAGTTCCGTCTCGAACGCGGTCCGATCGACTACCTCCGGCAGGCTTGACCTTCGTTCGTCAACCACGACTACTTTCCTTCCGTCGATTACCTGGTACCCGCAACGTCGGAGCCGATGCGCTCTGCGTGACATGTGTTCACCGAACTGTCGGTGATGGCCGCTACTGTGAGCAGTGATGAGGAAGCAGCATGAGTGGTACGACGAGCATGACGCCGAGCGATGGGTCGCCGAGCCGGTCAAGCGGCCGGGGCGGACAGCCTTCGCTCGCGATCGCGCGCGCGTACTGCACAGTGCGGCGTTGCGGCGGCTGGCGGCCAAGACGCAGGTGGTGACGGCCGGTAGTGACGACTTCGTTCGCAACCGTTTGACGCACAGCCTCGAGGTCGCGCAGATCGGTCGCGAGTTGGCCGCGACACTCGGCTGCGATCCGGACATCGTGGACGCCGCTTGCCTGTCGCACGACCTGGGGCATCCGCCGTTCGGGCACAACGGCGAGCGGGCGCTCGACCAGGTCGCCGCGGAGATCGGCGGGTTCGAGGGGAACGCGCAGACGTTGCGATTGCTGACCCGGCTGGAGTCGAAGACCTTCGACTCCGACGGCCGCAGTGTCGGCCTCAACCTCAGCCGCGCAACGCTTGACGCAGCGACGAAGTATCCGTGGCCGCGGCGGGCCCGCGAGCGCAAGTTCGGGGTGTACGACGACGATCTCGCGGTCTTCACCTGGTTGCGTCAGGGCGTCGGCGAGCTCCGCTGCCTGGAGGCGCAGGTGATGGACTTCGCCGACGACGTGGCCTACTCGGTGCACGACGTCGAGGACGGGATCGTTGCCCACCACATCGATCTCGCTGCGGTCGGCGCCGACCGGGCGCCGTACTGGGAGATCGTCCGGCGGTTGTACTTGCCAGAGGCAACCGACGCGGAGCTGGACGAGGGGTGGACGCGGCTCACGTCGCTGAACTACTGGCCGGGCGGCCCGTTCGACGACAGCCGGCGAGCGCTCGGTGGACTGAAAGACCTGACCAGCCAACTGATCGGCCGCTTCGCGACCGCGGCCGAGCAGGCCACGCACGCCGTCTTCGGCCGCTCCCGCCTGATCCGCTACGAAGCCGACCTGGTCGTCCCCGATGGCGTCCGGGTAGAGATCGGGCTGCTCAAGGGCGTCGGCATGTTCCACGTCCTCAACTCACCCGAACGCCAGGCCCGCCGCGCCTTGCAGCGCGAGCTCCTCACCGAGCTCGTCGAAGCCTTGTGGAAGACGGCGCCCCTGCACCTGGACGCCGCCTTCCGTAGCGACTTCACCGAGGCCACCGACGATCACGCTCGTCTCCGCGTCATCGTCGACCAGGTAGCCTCCCTCACCGACCCCTCGGCCCAGGCCTGGCACTCACAGTTGGTCAGCCGACCGAGCTGAACGGGAGATCGAGGCCGAGCTGCGAGCGGATGGGCTTGTTGGTCTGGCGGATCTGGTCGAGCTCGGTTGTGGAAAGTGCGCGGCGGTAGACGCGGACCTCGTCGACGGTGCCCTGGAAGCGGCTGACGCCATCGACTCGCTGTCCGACCGACTGCACAGTGATGTTGAAACGGTCGACATCCAGAAGCGCCCGGATTCGGTTGCTCTCCGGCTCTGCTCGTAGCCAGACCTGCGGTGTTGTTCCCGACCCGGTGCGGAAGGCCCACAGGATCGCGTGGGATCCGGTGCTGGCGCCGTACTTGATCCACGCCATCATCGTGAAGTCGTCCGCGCCGAGATCGATCGAGCGGTCGAACGGCACCTCGACCCGATCGTCCACCCCGTCCAGTGCGAGCCCGGTGCCGAACTTGCCCGGGGCAACAGTCGAAGACCTTGCTTTGCTGCCACGTGTCCCAGGTCCGAGCCTCGTCGTACGACGAACGCACCGTCATCACCTCGCGGGCCGCCGGATGGGCCGGCGCGGAGAACAGGATCCGGTTGCGCCGATCGCCTTCGTTGCGGGCGCTGAAGCGCAGCAAGGAACCTTGGAGATCGGGCACGACGAGGTTCGGCAGGGTCCGGAAGGGGGCGTCGAAGGTTTCGCCGCCATCGCTGCTGATCGCGTACGCGCGACTGCCCGGGTCGGTGCCGCGTTCGCGGGCCAGCGCGTAGATCCGGCCGTCGGTCAACTCGGCCGCGGTCACCTCCCGGGCGATCACCGTGCCGTCGTCGCGGGAGGTGGTCGCGCCGATGTGCCAGCTCTGGCCGGAGTCGTCGCTGTAGAGCAGATGCGTGCCGTAGATGTGCGGACCGATGCCGTCGTACGTCTCGAAGTTGGCGCCGACGACCAGTCGGCCGGCGTGCTGGCCGTGCTGGAGCTGGATGCCGTGCATCGGGCCGGTCGCGTACCAGAAGTTCCAGCTCGGCAGCTTGGCGTCGGTGAGCTCGCGCGGCGCCGTCCAGGTGGCGCGCATGAGACTCCCGGAAAGACATAGGACGTATGATGTGCTGTGCCACGGTGGTGACGCGCTGACTACGCGACAAGGCTTCGCGCACTAGAGTCGGCTGCATGAGTGACGCAGATCAGCAGGCCATTGTCATCGTTGGTGCGAGCCTTGCGGGTGCGACCGCGGCGGAGACGCTGCGGACCGAAGGCTGGACCGGCGGCATCGTCCTGATCGGCAGTGAGAGCTCACTGCCGTACGAGCGACCGCCGTTGTCCAAGGGGGTGCTGCTCGGCAAGGACCAGACCGACGTCGCCCAGCTGCACGACCAGCAGTGGTACGACGACAACAACGTCGAACTGCGTCTCGGCCGGACCGTCACGGCGATCGACCCCGCGGCCCACACCGTCACCGTGGACGACGGTTCACAGGTGTCGTACGGCAAGCTGCTGATCGCCACGGGCAGCCGGGTCCGGAAGCTCGACGTACCGGGTGCCGACCTGCCGGGGATCAACTACCTGCGGACGGCCGAGGAGTCGCAGGCGCTGACCGACGCGTACGCCGCCAAGCCGCGCGTCGTCGTGGTCGGCGCCGGCTGGATCGGGCTGGAGGCGGCATCGGCCGCCCGCGAGCGCGGCTGCGAGGTCACGGTCGTCGAGCCGCAGTCGACCGCGCTGGCCGCGGTCCTCGGGGAAGAGGTCGGGGAGCTGTTCGCCGAGTTCCACCGGCAGCACGGGGTCCAGTTCCGGTTCGGCGCCGGGGTCGAGGGCTTCGAGGGCACCGACAAGGTGACCGGGGTGCGGCTCGCCGGCGACGAGGTGCTTCCGGCGGAACTGGTGGTCGTCGGGGTCGGCGTCCAGCCGAACGTCGAGCTGGCCGCGGACGCCGGCATCGAGGTCGCGACCCGTGAGAACGGCTCGGGCATCGTGACCGGTCCGGATCTGCGGACGTCGGCCGAGGACGTGTACGCCGCGGGTGATGTGGTGCGCTGGGACCACCCGCTGTTCGGGGGGCCGGTGCGGGTCGAGCACTGGCAGAACGCCAAGGACACCGGCAAGTCGGCGGCCAAGGCGATGCTCGGCCAGGACGTCGCGCACGACGCGATCCCGTTCTTCTTCACCGACCAGTTCGACCTGGGCATGGAGTACGCCGGCTACGTCCCGCGCGGAACGTCGTACCAGGTCGTGCTGCGGGGTGACCCGAAGTCCGGTGCTTATGTCGCGTTCTGGGTGGACGACGACCGGCACGTGCTGGCCGGCATGCACGTCAACACCTGGGGCGCGACCGACGCCATCCAGGACCTGATCCGCTCCGGCAAGCAGGTCGAACCGGCCCGCCTCGCCGACACCTCGGTGGAGCTCGCGGACATCTAAGCCCCTAGATCGGGTAAGCGACGTACGCGAACCGTGTGCTGTCCGGCGACCAGCTAGGCACGTTCATCGTGCCCTGGCCGCCGAACAGCGTCGCGATCTCCCGGATCTCGCCCCGGGCGGTGAGCAGCCGCAGGCGTACGTCGGCAATGTCAGCTGGATGCCCCTGGACACCGGGAGGGAAGCTGACGTAGACGATCGCCGACCCGTCCGGTGCGGGATGCGGGAACCAGTTGACCCGCTCGTCGAACGTCAGTTGCTCGGCAGCGCCACCGCCGGCCGGGATCCGGAACAGCTGCGCGTGCCCCGGCGTGGTCGACGCCCGCTCGGAGTTGAAGTAGATCCACTTCCCGTCCGGGCTGTACTCGGACCCGTCGTCCGCGTGCTCGTCATCGGTCAGCTGTACGTCGTCCCCGCCGGCGGCCGGAATCGTCCACACATTGGTGATCCGGCGACCGTCCACCTGCTCCAACCCGATGTACGCCAACGTCGTGCCGTCCGGCGAAACCCCGTGCAGGTAGTGATGAAACCCAGGTCCCCGATCGTTGGTCACCCGGCGAGGCGATCCGCCTTCGAGCGGTACGGCGTACAGATGTCCGTCGTCCGCCGACACGTAGACCGTCGTGCCGTCCGGACTGACCACGTGGTCGTTGTTGATCGCCGGCACCCCGCCGAGATCGATCTCCTCGAGCCCGCCGTCGACCCGGAACAGCCGTCCGTCCCCGTTGACGATCAGCTCCCCGCCGGGCGTCCAGTTGGGCGCTTCGAAGAGCAGATCGGCGGAGCTGTAGACCAGGCGGCGCTCGCCGGTGTCCACCTCGACGACGTAGAGCTCGGACTTTTGACCAGGGCGAAGAGTACGCGGCACGGTATCCAGGTTAAGACCACCCCGCCCGCGTCGTAGACTCGCGGGGTGGCAGGCCGGATCAAGGACGAGGACATCGCGCTGGTGCGCGAGCGGGCCCGGATCGACGACATCGTCGGCTCGTACGTGACCTTGAAGAACGCCGGCGGTGGTTCGCTCAAGGGGTTGTGCCCGTTCCACGACGAGAAATCGCCGTCGTTCAACGTCACCCCGGCGCGCGGGTTCTTCTACTGCTTCGGCTGCCAAGAGGGCGGCGACGTCATCGACTTCATCCAGAAGATCGACCAGATCAGCTTCTCCGAAGCGGTCGAGACCCTGGCCTCGAAGGTCGGCATCCAGTTGCGGTACGACGACTCCGGCGCGCCGATCCAGCGCGGTCCGGGCAACCAGCGGCCCCGGCTGGTCGAGGCGCACAAGGTCGCCGCGGAGTACTACGTCGAGCAGCTGTTCGGCGCGGCCGACGCGTCGTCCGGCCGGCAGTTCCTGGATCAGCGCGGCTTCGACAAGGACGCTGCCGTCCACTTCGGGGTCGGGTTCTCGCCGCGTGGCGGTGAGGCGCTGACCAACCATCTGCGCGGCCGCGGCTTCACGAACGCGGAGCTGGTCGCGTCCGGCTTGTCCGCGGAGGGACAGCGCGGTCTGTACGACCGGTTCCGCGGCCGGCTGATGTGGCCGATCCGGGACGCGTCCTCGGACGTGATCGGGTTCGGTGCCCGCCGGCTCTTCGACGACGACCGGATCGAAGCGAAGTACCTGAACACTCCCGAGACCCCGATCTACAAGAAATCCAAGGTCCTGTACGGAGTCGACCTCGCCCGCCGCGAGATCGCGAAGGGCCGCCAGGCCGTGGTCGTCGAGGGCTACACCGACGTGATGGCCTGCCACCTGGCCGGCGTGCAGACGGCGGTTGCCACCTGTGGGACGTCGTTCGGTGAGGATCACGCGCGCGTCCTGCGGCAGTTGCTGCTCGACCACGACCAGTTCCGCGGCGAGGTGATCTTCACCTTCGACGGTGACGAGGCCGGTCAACGGGCGGCGCTCAAGGCGTTCGCCGGCGACCAGGCCTTCGCCTCGCAGACGTACGTCGCGGTGGAGCCGGACGGACTGGATCCGTGCGACCTGCGGCTGCAGAAGGGTGATGCCGCGGTCCGGGAGCTCATCGGCCGGCGGGTCCCGCTGTACCGCTTCGTACTGACCAACGTGCTGTCGAAGTACGACCTGGATCGCGCGGACACGCGGATCGACGCGCTGCGAGAGGCAGCGCGTCTGGTGATCAGCATTCGCGACCGGTCGAAGGTCGACGCCTTCACCCGCGAACTGGCCGGGCAGCTCGGCATGGAGGTCGACCAGGTCCGGTCCGAGGTCCACCGGGCCGCCTCGCGAGGTGCGGCGCCGACGGACCGTGTTCACAGTGATCGTGGTCAGGGCGGGCAGTCGCCGGAGGGGGCTCAGCCGCCAACTCCTCGCGTCGAGATCCCGTCGCCGCGGGATCAGCGGTTCGTGATCGAGTGGGACGCGCTGAAGGTCGCGATGCAGTATCCACTGCTGGTCGGGGTCGCCTTCGACGAGCTCGACGACCATGACTTCACGCATCCGTGGCTGGCCGCCGTCCGGGTCGCGATGGCGAAGGCGGGTGGACCGGCGGCCGCGGCTCCCGGTGAGGCGTGGGTGGTCGCCGTACGCGATGCCATCGGCAACGATCCGGCCGCGGCGGTGGTGAGCGCGCTGGCCGTGGACCCGTTGCGGCTCGGGCGTGAACCCGACGAACCGTACGCGCAGGCCTTGCTGGCCCGGTTGCAGGAGCTGACCTGTGCGCGCCGGATCCAGGACCTGAAATCCAAGCTGCAGCGGACGAATCCGATCGACCGCGCCGACGACTACAACCGGATGTTCGGCGAGCTGATCGCGCTGGAGGCCTACCGCGCCGACCTCCGCAAGAAGGCCATCTCCGGCGCGCTCTAGTCGTCGCCAGCCAGCTGTGACACGAGCCTGGCCGCCTGCTCGGCGTACCAAGCGGTTTAAGGCTGGCTGAAGGCCGGCTGGGAATCTGAGGGTTCTTGCCGCCGATCTGAGGGTTTCCCTCGGATGTCGCAGGGGTGGCGTGAGCGTAGTTGTGGGAGTAACAGCAAACAGGGGGAGGTTTCGCGATGAGCGAAGTAGTGGTCGACAGTTCGCAATCTGTCGACGTGTTGGACGAAAGTACGCTGCTGCCGTTGAGCAAGTCGGCGGGGGTGAAGGCCGATGACCCGGCGCTCGACAGCGAGTTCGCCGAGCCGCGCGGGAACAGCGATGAGACCGCGTTGGAACCGGGCGAGGAGCCCGGTCAGGAGACTCGGCCCGACGATGTCGTGAAGTCGGCCGACGAGGTCGATCCGGACGGGGGGCAGTGAGATGGCGATCCGCACCGGGCAGGCCGCGATCAACTTCGCGAAGGGACAGGTGGCCAACCCGTCCCAGGATTGGTTCCGCCAGTGTCTGGTCTTCGTCCGGCGTTGCTTCAACGTCGGACCGCTGTACGGGTCGGCCGAGAAGGGCTACTTCGGCACCGACTTCAGGCACGGCACCACGGGTACGCCGCCACTCGGTGTTCCCATCTGGTGGACCAACGGAGGTGATGGGCACGTCGCCATCAGCGCAGGCGACGGGACCTGCTTCAGCAACGACATCAAGCGGCACGGCGAGATCGACAGGGTCGCGATCTCGTTCATCACCCGCAGCTGGGGACACCGGTACCGCGGCTGGAGCGAGGACGTCAACGGAGTCCGGGTCTGGCGGCCGATGCACCCACCACAGATGCCGGTCGTCGACCTCAGCAACGTCATCGACGCCGCCCGCCGTGACCAGTTCCGCCCGAGTGGGGAAGGGCTGCACGAGCGCGACGTACTGATCGTCGAGAAGGCGCTGCGGCACCAGGGCCTCAAGCCGGCGGAGTTCGTCGACGGCTACGCCGGCACCGAGTTCCGCAAGGCCTACGCGCTCTTCCAGAAGGCCACGGTCCCACCGCCGTTCGACGGCATCCCAGGGATGCGGAGCCTGACAATACTGGGCGAGCGCAACGGCTTCCGCGTCATCAACTGACCGCGCCCGACAGAACCGCCGGCGGGCGGCCCCACGTCCGCCGGCGGTCCGCCG